>JAUWCK010000095.1 GCA_030609345.1 Methanosarcinales archaeon
AGTTGACGCGGATCGACAGGGATATGATCGCGAAGTATCATCCGGCACATCGCGGCAAACCTGTTGCGGAAGGTTGATCGAAAACTACCCTCCGGGCTGGGTTGCCGGAAACCCGAGTCTCGGAGGGCGGTTCTTACTCGCAAAATCGTCTTTCATCAATATCGTGGGTGCTGTCGGTGAAGACGCTGATGGACTAATTGCCAACTTCCGCCGAAAAATTCTGTCATCTGTGCAGGCTTTTTTTACCATCCGGAGATTAGACAGAAGTTCACTTTAGTCAGGCGGACCGTCCAGCGTGATCTCTCAAAATTGGTCGACTCAGGTATGATAAAGGAAGTTGCTAAAAGCAAGACAGACCCCACGAAATATTATGAACTACTGTGACACCTTACTGCGACAATGCTGTGACATCCACTATGACAATACGAGCAGGATGAGGGATGACACGAGACACCTGAAAAACGTGAGAGGATGACCATGACCGACCAGATCGAAGAAATGAAAGAGAAAATCACAAAGGTGCTTAAAAAGCACGGCGTGAAGCCCATGAAGACGAAAAATACCGGGAAGGAAGCATGAACGGATAAAGAAGGCAGGAGATCACAATGTTCGCGCCAAACTTCAGATACACAAACAGAATCGTAAACAATCTTGTTGAGATCACCTCCGCAAGGGAAATCATCCTGAACTCCTACCTCGTACCAAAATGGGAGGTCTCGCTCCGACGGGATGCACTGATAAAGGCAGCCCATGCATCCACTGCTATCGAGGGAAACCCACTGACACTGGAGGAGGTGAGCCAGCTTGCAGAGGGCAGGGAGGTTATGGCATCAAGGAAAGCGAAACAGGAGGTTCTCAACTATCTGAATGTTCTTGAAAGGATAGAAAAGTACCGGAACGGCGGCAATGTCGCTGAAAAGTCTATTTTGCGGATGTACAAGGATGTCACAAAGCAGACTCTGGATTCCTTCGAGCACGAGGGGAACTACAGGGAGATTCAGGTGTATGTCGGAAACAGGATAACAGGCGAGGTCACCTTCATGCCGCCCCCGCCTCATGATGTTCCGGTGTTGATGGGGGAACTTATCGAGTGGTTGAACTCGGACGATTCTCACAACTTAAGTCCGGTCCTTGTCGCAGGGATGTCTCACTATGAGTTCGTGAGGATCCATCCGTTCGTTGATGGTAACGGCAGAACCGCCAGAGCTCTCGCAACCCTCATTTTGCACCTCAGAGAATTTGATATAAAGAAGTTTTTCGCGCTCGATGACTATTACGACAGTGACCGAATGGCATATTATAACGCCCTGAAATCACTTGACCAGGAGACACTTGACCTTACGGATTGGCTCGAGTATTTTACAGAGGGCGTTCTCATCTCAATATCAAAGGTGAAAGAAAAGGTACTAAAGCTCTCACTGGAAAAACGGAAGAAGGAGGAGAAAGGGCAGATCGCGCTCACCGAAAGACGGATGAAGATAATCGAACATCTCCAGAGGAACGGAAGAATTACAACAGGGGATATGGCTAAAATGTTCGGTGTCACAAGACAGGCGGCTCTGAAAGAGCTTTCCAAGCTTGTTGAGCTGGAAGTTAATCAAACTGGAAGGTAAAGGAAGGGGGACGCACTATGTTCTTACGTGAGGATAGTTGTCGTTTCGGTTGTCGTTTCGGTTGTCGTTTCTGGGAACATGGCTTCAATGAAAGATTACACATCAAACTTGAAAACTTGAGATGAAAACATGACCGATCAGGTCAAAGAGATGAAGAGAGACGAATGACAAGCACAAAAAGAGAAGTCATAGCGAGATTTAAAGAGATACTGGAAGAAACCGGCATTGAATATTCCAGCATTCGATTATTCGGGAGCAGAGCAAGAAACGATTTTGAAGAAGAGAGCGATTGGGATTTCATGATAATTCTTAAAGGAAATATAGACCCCAGAGAAAGGAGAGGTCTCTGGTATAAAATTTACAGGAGATTTCATGACCATTTCCCTCTGACCCCAGTGGATATAATCTTGAAAGATGAACACTCATTTGAAAGTGAGAAAAAGGTGGCAAACACGATCTCTAACGAGGTCTATCTGGAGGGCATCGAAGTATGAAAGAAGAAGTAGCCCTGAGATGGCTTAAGAAAGCGGAAAATGATTTGAAAGCCGTTAAACACCTATTGACATTTGCGGACGCACCAACGGACGTGATCTCTTTTCACTGCCAGCAATCCGTTGAAAAATACCTCAAATCATATCTGACACTGGCTGATGTTAGGGTAAAGAGAACACATGATTTAGATACGATCTTATATCTCTGCATAGAGGAAGATCAGGACTTTAAAGAGTTGGATACTGAGGAAATATCCAATCTCACCTTCTATGCAGTTGAAATCAGGTATCCTGAGGAATATATTGAACTTACGATCGGAGAGGCAGAGGAACTTTACGAAACTGCGCAGAAAGTAAGAGAATTCGTGATGGCGAAGTTAAAAGAGAATGGTTTACGATTGTAAAAATCGTTCAACACAGCAGGTCTTCATGCTGCACGGGAAAGGCAGGTTCCAACATCGTAGCAGTACTTAAGATGCAGCCTGCACATGGTGGGAGATGACACAGAGGCATCGGCATGAATAAGCAACTCGTAGCAGTCATGGATTTCGGAGGGCAGTATAGCCACCTGATCGTGCGGAGATGCAGGAATCTCGGAGTATACGCTGAACTGATCCCGCACACCACATCCCCTGATGCGATCAGGGAGATGAATCCGGAAGCGATCATCCTGTCAGGAGGTCCTTCCAGTGTATATGCAGAGAATGCCCCGGTATGTGACCCTGAAATATTCAATCTCGGAATTCCCGTGCTCGGAATCTGCTACGGGGCACAGCTGATCGTGCGCGCCATGGGTGGGGATGTCAAACAGACTGAGATGCGCGAATACGGGAAGACCGAACTTTTGATAGACGATACAACAGACCTATTTCGTGGAATCGAGGAGAGAACGGTTGTCTGGATGTCACATGGGGATCTGATCGAGAGTCTGCCAGAAAATTTCGAGATCATCGCACACACAGCCGGATCACCTGCCGCAGCATTCAGGAAAGTCGGGGAAGGGCTGATCTATGGCATCCAGTTCCATCCCGAGGTGGTGCACACCGATAGAGGCGAAGAGATACTCAGGAACTTCCTGTTTTCGATATGCAACTGCGATGCAAACTGGAGCCCGGAATCATTCATCGACAGCGCGATTGCGGAGATCAGGGAGGCGGTAGGCGGCGGCAAGGTAATCTGCGGCTTGAGCGGCGGGATCGACTCTGCAACCGTTGCGGTTCTGATCCATCGCGCAATCCAGGACCGGCTGACCTGCATCTATGTCGATAACGGACTCATGCGGAAACGTGAGACCGAAGAGATCGTACGCACATTCAAAAAACATTTCAAGATCAATCTCGAGGTTGTTGATGCAAAAGATCGGTTTCTGGAGCGATTGCGAGGAATTGCAGATCCGGAGGAGAAGCGGAAGGTGATCGGTGATGAGTTTATCCGCGTCTTCGACGAGGCTGCGACGCGGATCCGGGATGTCGATTTTCTGGCGCAGGGCACCATCTATCCGGATCGGGTCGAGAGCGCGGCGACCTCTGATCTTGCATCCCGGATCAAGTCGCACCATAACGTCGGCGCGCTGCCTGAGGGGATGTTGCTGCGGCTGATCGAGCCGATACGGGATCTCTACAAGGACGAGGTGCGTGCGGTCGCAAAGAAACTCGATCTCCCGGAGAACGTCGTCAAACGCCACCCGTTCCCGGGTCCTGGTCTTGCAGCAAGGATCATCGGGGAGGTGACGCTTGATAAACTGAGAATCTGCCGTGATGCAGGTGCGATCGTTGAAGAAGAACTTAGAACTGCGGGATTTTACGACAAGACATGGCAGGCGTTCGCGATGGTCGGCGACGATCTTGCGACAGGTGTTCTCGGCGACGAGCGGTCGTTCGGGCATATCGTGATCATCCGTGCAGTCGAGTCTGTCGAGGCGATGACCGCTGATTTTGCAAAGCTTCCGTATGATCTGCTGGAGAAAATCAGCAGCAGGATCACAAACGAGATCAGCGGCGTGACATGGGTTGCTTATGCGATCTCATCCAAGCCGCCGTCCACGATCGAGCCGTGCTGAGCATTCTGATCGTTGCATGAGAAACCAGTTCATGTGTGTTCGGTTAAGCAATCCAGCCCTCCATCAACCGTTCCCGTTTGATATTCGGATCACATCCATGATTTAAATATATATTATACAATACTAACATATCCAGATGCATTCCCAATCGTATTCGAGCACCTCCGCAAGCAGCCTGTGTGCGTTCTCTCCGAACACCTTTGCCCATCGTAAGTGCGCAAAAGCGGTTCGCTTTTTCAGGATTGGCGTTTCTGATCAATTGAAGCACTCTTGCGCAAGCACATCAGCGTTAAAATGGAAACCAGAGATCTAAAGACTTTATTATATCTGGATTTTCACTGTCTATCTGGTCCATGCGGTAGTAAATCTTCAATACCTTCTGATACCATCTCAATCTCCCATCTTGCACCATACAAACTGGAAATATCCTCAGCAGACAGTCTTTCAACTGGAATATTGGTCATATGGGCATGGTAATCACCTGTTTCCTTGTTGAGAACCGCAACAACCCGAAATAGTTTGGTCACAGTGGTTTGTTTTCCTATGTATTTCCGCCTCTTGAATTTGACCTCGACCATCACATCGAGCACGCCTCTTTTAAGGTGTGGCAACACAGCTTTCAGCTTTTTCCCTTCAACCGGGATAGAATTCCCTCTACACGTCTTGTTCAGTTGTACAACCGCTCTGATTGGCATTACTTTTTAGTCGGCTTTGGAGTAGAAGAGTAAGCGACTTACTAACGACAGAAATCTATTAGGAATTTTGAAACGATGTAATTATTCAAATGGAGAACTTGAACAACTTGGGATTATTGCGATTTTCTGAATTGTATAGCTGCGCCTCAACTATAACGTAGAAATCAAGCAGTCTTCAGACACTGTCGAATTTTTCAGTGAAATCACTATATCCTTAAGTTTTACCGCAGAGTACGCGGAGAACGCAGAGGCATCAGAAAACCCAGCGAGTATTGGAACGGTCTTAAAACTCTGCGCCCTCTGCGATCTCCGCGGTGAT
>JAUWCK010000166.1 GCA_030609345.1 Methanosarcinales archaeon
ACGTCCAAGATACTCGAAACTGGATGGACTTTGTAGACGATGGACACGCAGTAGGCGGGGAACTGCTTTCTGACACAGAATATCAGTCCATGATGGCAGGCGTACCCGAAGAGGCGCAGGTATGGGATAGGTCCGATCCGGTGACAGCGGGCGGTCATTCAGCGTATTTCCTGCTAACTCTCGATGTTGGTCCTGCAGTGGACTGGGCGGCAGCCGACACCATAACGGGCGGCACATCCGGGCACATCTGCACAGTCGTAGAATGCCTCACGAATCTCACGTATGTCTGCAAGAACATCAGCAATGCAGCCGGATTCACGGCAGGCGAGATCCTCAGCAACGGCGTAGAAGCAGCGGATCAGGGTGTAGCACATCCGACATGGGCAGCACACGCAACAGGCAGGATCGTCTCCAGCATTGGTTGCGAAGATGGACCAGGAACCTGGTATTCGTGGCTCAATGAACAGTCGGCGATGTACGATGGCGCTATCATGGCTGGATGGTATGATCTTGCAGGCAGCAAGGGATCGTTGTACCGACCAGTTGACACAAACGATGTGAAGCTCCGTGCGGGCGGTATTTGGACCGGTGGGGTGGATTGCGGGTCTCGGTGCCGGAATGCGAATGGCTATCGCTGGGCTGCGGGTTCGAGTATCGGGGCTCGGTTCGGCAGCAAACCACAATAAGACAATTCCGCACCGAAACAAATATATGCTATCAGCAACAACATATAAGCATGGGCAGAACATGCACAATCGAAGGATGCGACAACCCGCATCACGCGAAAGGATATTGTCGAAAGCATTACTCCGAGTTCTGTAAACGTGATAACTCGGTGTATATCCCCCCTAAAGTCAAAAACGAATTCATCATCGAAGGAGACACGACACGAATGATCATCTATGACCGGCGCGGCAACCCTATCAACGAAACGCTAATCGATACGGCAGACGTTGAACGAATCCAGCCGCATAGATGGTTCATGCATGGGAAAGGATATGTGCAGAGTCAAGATATGGGACTGCTGCACGTATTCATACTTGGAGCAGAGCAGGGGAGGGTCACAGACCACATCAATAAGGATAAGCTGGATAACCGAAAGGCAAATCTACGGATCGCCACGCTATCTGAAAACGGATATAACTCCAAACTCCCTGCAAATAATACATCAGGCGTGAAGGGTGTAAGCTATCACAAGCAAACCGGAAAGTGGGAAGCAGCGATGGAAACGAATGGTGTGGAATCTCGGAAACTATTCAGAGAGTTCGATGATGCAGTAGCTTACAGACATGAACTCGAAACTACAGAACCAACTTTTTTCAATCACGAAAGAAAGTAGACCGATACTATACATTTTCATGAGGTAACCACAATGCACCGATTCCCAGAAACAATCGCAACCAAACAGGACATTGACAACATCCGCAACAACCATCCGGAATTCCACGAGCAACTGAAAGCCGTCCTACAGCGAGCCGAGAACGAGCCGACCAAAACAAAAATCACGGCAAGCTACGACACAGACCCCGAAACCGGCGAGATGATCAATGTCGTCGAGGAGGAGATCACCCGCCCGAACCAGCAATGGAAGCGCTGGGGATTCAAAAGCAAGAAGGCGATGACAGACATAATACCAGCACTGGACGCAGTAGATGCAGCAAGCATGAAACGAGGCAGGCGATGGATAAGCAGCAGATGACTGATCACGACCTTCTGATCCGCATCGATGAGCGCACAGAAGAGACGCGGGAGGACATGAAAGAATGCATGACCCGACAGGGCAAGCACGACACCCGCATCAGACGCATCGAGACGTGGTTCGTGCCTGTACTGGCTATGCTGTCTGTCGCAGCGCATAAGATTCTGAAATGGTTCGGAGGATGATATGGCATCAATACCACTAACCACAGTAGAGGAATTGCAAGCAATAGACGGCTTTGCAGATGGCGATGAGTATCATCTTGCCAATAACATCGATGCCAGTGACACGATTAATTGGAATGGTGGTGAAGGATTTGTACCGCTTACTCGCTTGGGTGCTCGACATTCTACGTCGGTTTTGGACGGGCAGGGGTATAAGATCAAAGATTTGTATATACACCGCCCAACTGAAAGCGGAATTGGATTGTTCTCTAATCCACCTGCAGATGTTCGTAACCTTGTATTGGACAATCTGTATTTGGAAGGTGATGGCAAGGTTGGCGGCATTGCTGGACGATCCTGCGGCGATATATCAGAGTGTGGGGTGAGTGGGAATGTTGTTGGGGGTGGAGATAGTGTGGGCGGGCTATGTGGATATGTTGAATCTGTCGATACAGTTTCTGAATCGTATTCTATTGCAAGTATAAGAGCTACATCAATAAGCAGGGGGTATGGTGGGTTAGTCGGACGGAACGCTGGTGCTGTCATTGATTGTTATGCGACTGGTGCTGTGACAGGTGTTTCGTACATCCTAATGTGCACTGGCGGATTGGTTGGGTACAATTCCACTGGGGTGATAACAAGATGTTATTCGGTCGGCAAAGTTCTTCCCGTACAAGGAACAAGCGTGACTGCAAATGGTTTTATTGGATACAATGCAGCAGATGGAATAACAGCATCATATTGGAATACAGAAAAATCCGGATATACCATCGGCACTTATCCCGATGCCGATCCCCCAACTGGCAAAACCACAGCACAGATGAAGCAGCAAGCAACGTTCGCGGGGTGGGACTTTGATACCGTATGGAAGATGATCGAAGGAGTGAAATATCCACATTTGCGGTGGCAATCGATGGTTCATGTTGAAAGGATATGTACAATCGCATCAGAAGACAGAACGGCAATCATCGGGGCGGAAGATCGGTCGATAAACATTGCAGAGGAAGATAGATTAATATCCATCAAGGCAGAAGACAGAACCACAATCATCAAATCCGAAGACAGACGAGTTACAATTCAAAGGTGAAAAAAATGGTAGAACAAATGTTCCAGAAAGCCCCTGATGCTGTGCTCGATTATGAATTTGACTGGGGCTCGTGGCTCGGAACGAGTGAAACAATCTTATCACACACCATTACAGCAGATACAGGGATTACAGTAGATAGTAGCAGTGAAAGTGGTGGAATAGTGACGACTTGGCTATCTGGCGGCATATCAGGTAATGATTATACTATTGCTTGTGAAATTGTGACGGATGAAGGCAGAACAGAAGTGCGCTCAATACTAATCAGATGTGGGGAGCGATGACAAAAGTAATCCCTATCACCGCCTTCGCTTGCGCCATCTGCACCAAGCAGCACGACACCCCCGCCGAAGCAATCGCCTGCCATGACTCGCATCCACCGCCAAATCACATCGAGATGAGCCATATTTGCGCCGAGTGCAAGGAGGAATGCGGCAGCAAATCCTGTCGCTTGTCGAAGCCCACATCGGACGCACACAGCGAGATCACGGAGGGCGGCAATACATAATACAGACCGATCGTTGCACCGCACACGGCGGCTCTCCGTAGACTTTTTGTAATTCCAGTATTCTTATCGATTCTTTTTGTGATTAGAGCGGTAGTATTGGTTATTGGTATCCTGATAGTTGCATTACATGCCTGCACCGCAACCTTTATATACTCCTAAATCAACAGTATATATGTAAGATGCGCGGGACGCGTGATCTTGCAGGACGTGACAGAAATGAAACAA
>JAUWCK010000077.1 GCA_030609345.1 Methanosarcinales archaeon
TCGGCAAGATTGAAAATGGCTTTGATTACTGGTTCACGTTTGTCATTCATCCGGGCGTGGAGTCGACCAATAACAGAGCGGAAAGGGCTCAAATCGCTGAGCATGTCGGGAAGCGTTGGATCGTGGGGACACTGCGTAATATAAAAGGGACGTCAATTCACTAGCGGATCATGACAGTGCTGGCAACGTGGGCGCAACAGGGACTCGGGCAGTCTCCAGATGATGAGGGCGAGGCTGAGTGGCTAAACACATACCCTTTTAGAAGTCCAGAACATGGAACATAAAAACATTGCTCTGGAGGTTCTTAAAAAGTTGCTCAACGATGAAATAAAAGCCAGGATGAAAAAGAACATGGTTCAAAGCAGATCGTTAATGGAAATGCTGGAAGATTCCATCAAGAAATACCACAATAAAGTTGTTACAGCGGCAGAAGTTATCGAAGAACTGATCGAGCTTAGTAAAGAGATAAAGAGGATGGACAGAGAGCCACAGGAAACGGGGCTATCTGAATTTGAATATGCTTTTTATACGGCAATTGCAGATAATGACAGTGCAAGAGAATTGATGCAAAAAGAGAAGTTACGGGAATTGGCTGTTGTTTTATTTGAGAAGGTGAAACAAAACGCATCAATAGACTGGATGATAAAAGAAAGCGTCAGGGCAAAATTAAAAGTAATTGTAAAACGGACTTTAAGACAATATGGTTATCCGCCAGATATGCAGGTACTCGCAACAGAAACAGTATTAAAACAGGAGGAATTAATAGTAGATGAAATAATAAAGAGGGATGATACGATTAAAATCCAGGAACTTTTATTTGAAGAAATGAGAATAATGCGGGGTCAAAAGAATGAATATTCCAAAGCAACGCGGCGCGTTTTGGTAGACACACCACGCTTGCGCCGGAAATGGTCCGGATTTGCAGACACAAGGACTTGATGACAATGCCTGACATTACACTGATCTGGGACTGCGAACTGCTCTTCGAGAAACTCTTTGTCGAACATGGGCTGTCGTACCAGCGCACCCCCTCAAGCGCCATCGGAACACCGTTCCTGCCACGATCCAGGGTCATGATTGTCCCAACAGGATTTGCGAATTCGCAGTACACAGGAATATTACGCGGTATCGAGGCAAACAAGAGTTTCTTCGACGGTTTCGTGAAAAAAGGCGGCGTGCTCGTCGTATATGGCGCGCTGGTTCCTGAGTACACGTACAGGTGGCTTCCGTTCACGCTGAAATACCGGGAGCAGTATGGCGCAGTCGATATCGAGGCGGCAGGGGGGGAGGATCGGGGTCACGAGTGTTCATGCGTATTCGATGGCAGCCGGGCAGAGTGCGACGGATACTTCACAGAGACCGACGGCGATGTTATTCTGACCGGAGACGGGATGCCGATTCTGGTTGCAAAAGAGCACGGAGACGGTATAATCGTTGCAACCACGATACACGAGTTTCCCACAGGAGCGTTTCTAAAATGGGCAGTAGCATACAGGTAAAGGGTGCAGATGTGAAAGATGCCGGTACGGACGCGGATGCGTGCGCGATCTGGATCACAGGACTTCCAGGAAGCGGAAAGACCACGATTGCGGAGAAGGTGGCGGAAACGCTCGGTGCAAAGCACCTCCAGCTGGACCGGGTGCGGAAGGTCATAACCCCGAGTCCCGACTACAGTGATAAGGAGCGTGGAATTGTGTATGCGTCGCTTGCGTACATGGCGTACCTGCTCGTGGACTCAGGGATCTCGGTGGTCATCGATGCAACCGCGAACAGACGCGAGTACCGTGATCTTGCACGAAAACTGATCCCGCGATTTGTCGAGGTGTATGTCGAGTGCCCGATCGAGGTCTGCATGGAGCGGGAGCGGGTCAGGGACGCAGGATATGCGCCAGCCAAGATCTATGCGGGCGCGGGAAAAGGCGGAACCGTGCCCGGCGTGGATGTCGAGTACGAGGCGCCGTTACGCCCGGAGGTCGTGGTCCGGAGCGATCTTATGGATGCGGACGGGTGCGCGGATCAGATCGCCAGGTTTGTCAGGGAACGCAAGTCTGCTACATGGACTCGCCCCGGATGCCGGTGATGTGAAGCCCGGTTTTCGAGATTTCGCGGATGCGAGGGCTCTCTGCCTACCTGAGTAGTTACGATGAGTATAAGAATTAAATTGTCGAGACCGTAGTTAAGTAACCCGTTTCATGTACTTCCTGACGAGATCGAGCATCTTCTCGCTTTCCGGGACCACATCCTCGATCTCGTCGATCATCTTTAGAATAACCTGCGACTGCAACCGATCCTTAAGATCATGGAGGTACGGGGCGCACGGTCTTCCGCCGGCAGTGTGGAACCACACGATCTCATCAGAGGATGCCGGCTTGACCGGATCATCGATATGCGGAGACCTATCGATCGCATACACCGCGCCACCGCCATCCGAAAGCGTCCCAAGCCCATGTACGGTGCAGTAACTGTTCTTGTAGTCCTCGATGTATGGCTGGTACTTGATTTTTTTATCCTGTGATAGATAGCCAACCATGTCCTCTTTAACCGAATGCGATACCCCAGTGACAACCCCGACGATCGTGGCGTCTGACGTCGATATCGAAACAAACTGTCCGGCAAACCCACTATTCTCGTCACATAATTTGACGGTGTATGTGTCAGCCGACGCCACATGGATAATGTCTCCCAATCGCATGAGATGAAGTTGTTCTGTATCGGTATTAAATTTGAGCGATCATGAGGTGACCCGTGCAGATCGATGCAGTCACTTGCTCTCCGCATCCGGGAACTCGGTAGTTGTGCTGCCACTCATCTCTCAAAGATCCGCCCAAAAACGATGCCTATCGAGCCTCTTCAGGTAGTCCCCACCAAAACATTAGTTCGCCAGATACCGATTCTGAAATCTGCCATAAATCGCCCCAGATCCAGGAGCGAGAACAACTTCGTCTGCCTCAACCATCTCCTCAACCATCAACTCACACCCACGCCCGGTCTTATCCTTTACAAGAGCGACGCGTATCCCTTTCAGCTCCTCTACAAGCCGTTTCAGGCTAATACGAAGATGTTTGCATCTCCATGCTAGATATCTGTAAAAAGGCATCCCTATAATGTAGAGAAAGACATGCATCCTGATGTTAAAGTCCTTGCGGTGGTTAACCGCCCCTATCGGCACAAGAAACGCATCATTCAGAAGTTTAAAGTCATCCTCAATGAGATATTTCTGATTATAGGTCTTTATTATCTTATCAGAGTGCCACGTATCCATAACGCATAGCAAGACTTTCAAATATTTGTGCGTCGACACCTTCGGCGTTATCAGTAAAAATAACAGTCTTTCCAAACCCCTCACAAGCGTTCTCCTCACCACCTTTCCCTACGACCCTACGCATCCGTCGCCTCTGAGAGCATCTCGCTTAACTCGCGTCTCAGCAATTCCCCTTCCGAAAAATCCCCCGCGGTCGTTATGATGCGCAGCTCCTGTGCCGACGTGCCCGACGAGATTAAGAGGCGCAGATTGCCCCGTGCGTCAGAGCGCAGCACCTTTGCCGTGGTCTTTCCTCCGGCAGCGCCCTTGACGCTGATGACCGTGGGAATGATCCTCTTTACCTTCGGATGCCATGCTACGATCTCTGCTGCCTTCCTTCCGGTTCTGCCGCCGATTATGGTGGTGTGCGCTCCGCCGAGTTTGTTCCGGGACATGACATCCTATTGTGCAAGATCACACATCAAGAAACCCTTGCACGATACCAGCAGGCATGTTCTGGTTTCCAGACTTAATCCTTTCTTCGGCGCCTGCTGATCAGCACAGCCGCCAGACACGCGAAGGTTGCAAGAATACCAGCAAACCCGGGTTCCCTGCGCACAGGAGTCTTCGAGGTCTCAACAGCCATGCCAGACCCGCCAGTACCAGTATCAACAGATGCTGCCGCTGCCGCTGCCTTTTCTGATTCAGCCTTGAGCTTTTCAGCGGCGGCGCCGATTGGCTCGGTTCCATTCACAATCAATATCGGCATCTCAGAGACGCTTATCGCCGCGTATTGCGTGAGATCAACGAACTCGACCACCGCGGGAGGGAGCATCACAGTCCGGTTCGGATCGATCGTGTATTCGAATAACTCCTCTGCGCCGGATTCAAGTACCCTCGTCACAGAGAATACGCCACTGTCTTCATCGATGGTGATACCGCGCACTGGTATCGCTCCGACCAGTTCAGACTCCACCGGAAGCTGATCGAAGATCTTTACGGATGCGGGCACGTTTCCTGTGTTTTTCACGCTCACGGTTACTTTCACTGTATCATTCTGCTCTACAGTGGCGGGCTCGACCTTCTTTGTCACCTCTATATACGGACCATGTACCTCGACCTGCTGCGAGTATGAATTCACACTGTAATTATGTCCGTTCTCGGTCCAGTTGACGATTGCGCTCCCGAGTTTGTATGTTCCCGGCTTCAAAAGACTCACAGGATATGCGCATGTCATTATCTTGCCAGGTTCAAGCGAAAAGTCCCAGTCCCATCGGTCCTGCCCCATCTCAGGGATTCTCATCATCTCTGCAGGGAGCGCACACTTCCATTTATTGAAATCGGTGGTTGCAGGCTTGTGCCACGCATCGCTCGGGGCATCTGAAAGTCTTATCGATGAAATCTCGTAATCGCCCCAGTTTATGACCGTTAGGAAGACGTACGGCTCGTAATCCTCGTATATCACGTAAGTGATCTCGCCGGTGTATGCCTCTGCCGCCTCCTCTGAAACGATCACATAATCCTCTGTCCCGACCGCCTTCTTCACCTCGAGTACCGGGAGGATCTCGATGGTTGTCGAGTTATCTATGAAATGGCGTGTTTCTTCTTTCAGATCTTCATAAGTGAGATTCACCCATATCGCATATTCCGTCCGCTTTGGTATCGATGGAGTCTTGAAATAGACTGTGTATGTGAGTTCATCCTCGCCCACCTTCTCATCCATCACCATATCAGCATCCCCCTCGAACCAGTCATCTCTTTCACCGATGCATGGATCACCGCTGCGTATATTTATCGGAAGTTTTGTGGTTCGATTGATCAGATCCTCATCGGTGCCGCGATACGCCCTCAGCATCTCGCAATCCGGCGGGTATTTCCCATCGATCATCTCTATCGGTTTCACAGAGAACCATGCATTCAGATGGTATGCGCGCATCTCGTTATTCTTCAGTTCGATCTCTGCCTTAAAGACTGAGTTTGACCTGAATTCTGACATCTCTTCCTCCTCTTCACCGCCCGGAACAATCGTTTCCACCTCCACCTCAAACTCTGCCGGTTCCCTGACGAGGTACCTGATGGTTGCTGTCTCACTTCTTGGATCGGTGCAGAAACAGTCTTCATCTGCAAACTCGCATGTGATCTTGCTAATGGCAACGAAGAAATCATTGTTGTAGTTCCAGATCGTGCCACCTTTGTCCCACGAACTCTCCTTTGTGCTGAAGGTGCTGTCATCCTCAAGAGCGGATGCATCTGCCCTGAACGGGAAGCTTCCGACGAGTTTGTAACCATCATAAATTCTGAGGTTGGCTGTTTTTCCGGAATACTCGATCTCATCGACATACTCGCTCCTGCTGCAATCCCCGCACTCATAATCCCTGCCTTTTATACGCTCAATCTCATCAAGATCGATTTCACTTACTTGAACATTGAAATCGTTCAACTCGATCGCGTATGTGGTGTTCAGTCCTTCGGCATCCACCTCTATCGTATTCCCCCATGCCATCTCCTCCTCTCCGATCTCGTTTACCTTCCAGTCATTCTTCTTATCAGGGTCATACGTATGCGCGCCTGCTGTACCTGCCAGTACTACTACCAGCACCATAGTGATTAGTATCAGTCCGTCCGGTTTCATTACGACCA
>JAUWCK010000037.1 GCA_030609345.1 Methanosarcinales archaeon
CGTTTTATAAAAACATTTCGTAGTAGCGGGACTGCCAACGCCAGATGAATTGACAACCCCAAGACACAGCAAACCTTTTAAACAACCACCACAATATCACAGTAAAATACTGTAATATTCAGGTGACATAATGTGTAACTGCTCCCCACGCCTGCAGGAACTCAGAACGTACATCAGAGCGCTCCACTGCCCGACCCGCTGGACGATCATCGACTTCATCGGGGACGGCAGTCGGAGCACAAAGGAGATCTATGGATTTTTAGCAGAACGCGGCGTTGGGTTTACGCCTTCCGGACTGTACTACCACCTCTCGGAGTTGAACCGTGCAGGCATCATCGAGGTCTCCGAGTACCGGGAGAAGGGCGGAGGTGCGCCCGAAAAGGTATGGAAACTGAAGACAAGAAAGATAGTTATCGATTTACTGGATAGCGGAGGTTAAGAATCATGAAAAACGTGATCGAGGTTAAAGAACTGACGAAAGATTACGATGGACTCCTGGCAGTGGATCATATCAACTTTGAGGTGGAAGAAGGCGAAGTATTTGGATTTTTAGGACCGAATGGTGCTGGCAAGACCACGACGGTGCGGATGCTCACAGGTGTTATAAGACCGAGTTCCGGCAACGTCCGTGTTATGGGTTTTGACCTCGGGCGGCATCCGATCAAAGCCAAAGAGACAATGGGAGTCGTTCCTGAGCTCTCGAACGCATACGCCGAACTCTCTGCATGGAATAACCTGCAGTTCATGGCAGAATTGTATGGCGTACCGAATAGAGTTGCAGTATCGAGGGCAGAAGAACTCCTGACGAGGTTTGATCTGTACGACAGGAAGGATCATACAGTAAAGACGTTTTCTAAGGGGATGAAACAGAAACTGATCACAGCCATGTCGCTCATGAACGACCCTGAGATACTCTTTCTCGATGAGCCGACATCGGGTCTGGATGTCCAGAGCGCACGGCTGATAAAGGAGATGGTGCGGGAACTCCGCGACGCCGGCAAGACGATCTTTCTCACCACCCACTACATGGCTGAGGCGAGTCAACTCTGCAACAGGGTTGCGATCATCAATCACGGAAGGATTGCAGCCATCGATGCTCCCGAGAAACTCAAGATGAGAATAGGAGGACTGCAGTATGTGGAGGTCAGTTTCACCGCGCCTGTGGACGTCTCTGATTTCCGTGCCATGCCAGGCATCGCCCGTGTCCGGACGAGCGGGGATAAGATACAACTGTATACGGACGAGCCCGGCCGGACGATACGCGGTCTGGTGGATTATTCCAGATCGTTCAATCTGGAGATCGTGACACTGAACACGCTGACGCCGACGCTCGAGGATGTCTTTGTGAAACTGACTGAGGAGGAATAAAATGATAGATCAGATGAGACGTGCGTACGCGATCGCAAAGAAAGACGTCAGGATATACTACCTGAAGGGACCAGTGATCATATTCGGCGTCCTCTCCCCTGCATTCCTCTTTCTGGCGTTTATGATAGGGCGAGACCTTCCTGTCGATTTCCTCATCGCCGGGCTGCTTGGTATGACGATATTCTTCACCTCAACGTCGGTCGCCCCTGTAATTGCGCCGACCGAGACCCAGACCAGGAACCTGGAAAGGCTTGCAGCAGCCCCAATCTCTATCACAACGATTCTTTTTGGGGATGTGCTGGCATCCGTCCTCTTCGGAATCCTGATCTCTCTCGTCCCGATACTGCTCGGGATGGCGCTCGGGGTCACGATCGTGCATCCGTTCATCCTTGCTCTGGGCATCGTGCTGGCTGCATTCTGCTTCTCGGCGATGGGGCTCATATTCTCGTCCGCACCGACCAGCATGACCTCCACAGTGATGATGCTATCCATGATGGTGAAATTCCCGCTGGTCTTCATAAGCGGCATATTCATCCCGGTGCAGGAACTGCCATCGTGGGGGCAGCTGCTGGCATCGCTATCACCACTGACCTACATAACCGACCTGTGCAGGTACTCCTTCCAGGGTGCTGGTTACTATCCGGTCCCGGTGGATATCGGAGCGCTCCTGGTGTTTCTGGTAGTCTTCATGGCGATTGCGATAAAACTTCATGAGCGGAGTCTTCCGAAACGGTTGTGAACGGTGCCATGATCTTGTTCAGATAGTCATCATACAGGGCAAGATCTTCATTTGCCGCGGCTTAGTGCATTCGAGCACCGGCACCAGTATCGCCAGAACAGAAGATGATATCCCCTGCCCTTGCACGCATGACAACGCTTCTGAGGATATTCTTTGCACCCGAAAGATTGTAAGAATCCTTGTCAAGCACCGTAACCCTCGCATCCATCCCTGACTCGATGACCCCGCAGTTAAGACCGAGCGCAAGCGCACCTGCACGGGTACAGATCCTGAGCACCTGCCCTTCATCGATCTGGCAGAGCGACGAGAGAAACCGCATCTCAGAAAAGATATCAACCGAATTAAACATCACATTGTCGGTGCCGGCAGCAACCAGCAACCCCAGAGCAAGCATCTCCTTAACCGGTGGAATGCCGACCCGTGTCACGAGATTTGACCGGATGCAGACCACGACAGGGATATTCTCTTCGGCAACCCCGCGTAGGTCATCTCTGGACGCGTGTGTGAGATGTATCAGTAGATCGGGGTCTAACTCGAGCGCACCTTTGATATCGGTGGAATCGAGTTCCCCTGCGTGGATCGCAAAGATTCCACCCTGCCTCCGTGTCCGCCCGGCGATCGCTGCCGCAACTCCCTCCTCGTAATCGTTGGTGCTGCTGATCCCGATGCCGCCAGCCAGTTCAAGAATCGAATCGATCTCATCTATGTCATCACCCCCATCCTCGCCACCACCTTTGCCCCCACCAGGTCTGCCAAGAATCACGGCATCCACGGCGCCAGTGCATCCGGAAGCTGAAGCCGCATCGATCGCACGCATCAGCGCAAGCACGCCCGGAAGTCCCCCCTCCCTGAAATCGGCAAATGCACAGGTGCCAGTAGCTGCCATGTCGCAGATGCTCGCCCGCATCGCGTGCACGAGATCGTGTGTACTGGTCTCTCTCAGCACACGGTGCTTCAGTCCATCCGGCGGGCGCACCAGACTGGCGATATCCGTGATCTCAGGATCCTTGAGCACGGAATCCCCGAGATGCGTGTGCGCATTCACAAAAGCAGGCAGGATGATGCCGTGCGCCAGCGCATCCACACGCCCCGGCTCCTCGCAGATCTCAGCGATCACGCCATCCCTGATGCAGATGTAGCCCTCGACCGCATCAAAGTCCTCGCCGCAGAGGATGCTTCCCGAGAGCAGGTATTCATCTATCGGCATATTCACTGATGCAATCATTGATCCGGTTCTTGATACTGTTCTCGAGTTTCGCCTCTATCTTCTCAAACGCATCAGCGACCTCCGTACCGGAATCCGCATCCGAAGGTTCGATGCTTGACAACTGCTCAAGCATCTGGTAGACCAGGAACAGGTATCCTTCCGGTTCGTCTGTGATTGTGATCGAATCGCCGCTCACATTGACAAGTCTCATTGTAATGTCACACACCCTGCCATCCGAATCGTAATTGACGCCAAATCTGGTATGCTCAAGACCCTCCGGGTGTCTCATGCGCATCGCGGCATGTTCTGCTTTCGCACCATAGAGCGCGACAAGATAGCGGAGGAACGTGATGACCCGCTCAGGAACCTTCAGCCGCTCGTACTCTGCAAGCACAAGCGGATCATTGGCGAACAGCGGAAACGTTATGGTCTGCCCGATATCCTCGCCGAATGCCAGAGCAAGAGCCGTCAGGAGGTCATCGTGTGTATCGTAGCCGACATCGTTCAGATGGCACTTGATCAGATCCCGGATGTATCTCCCTTCCGGATCGCTTTTCAGAATCTTTGCGATTGCAGCACTGCCTTTTTTGATATTTTTATCAACATCCGGCGTGAACACATTTACGTCATCTTCAAGAGTCTTCTTTCTCTTTGTCATGCCTCTCACCAATCAGATTTGCGCTCTGCTGGTTAAAATGTTATCCGTGGGTAATTACTCAGGTGTATTGATTGATCTCCTGATTACGATTCTGTGTTTTCTGGCAAGAAAAATAACCGCAGAGCACGCGGAGGGCGCAGAGCTTTTTTTACCATTCTCCGCGGTTAAATTCCCTGTTTGGTTCTGGTAATGCCTGCCCTTCGGGCGTGGCATTGCCCTGATGCACACGACTATTTTTATGAGTCATCACCAGAATAACTACAACCAGATGGCGAAACACCTGATGATCCTTGGAACCGCATCCCATGTCGGAAAGAGCGTATTAGCCGCCGCATTCTGCCACATATTCTCAAAGACCGCGCCGACAGCTCCGTTTAAAGCGCAGAACATGAGTCTTAACTCGTGGATCACGAAGGATGGTGGCGAGATCGGGATTGCGCAGGCGATACAGGCGTGGGCTGCCGGAATCGAGCCGACCGTGGA
Source organism: Methanosarcinales archaeon (assembly GCA_030609345.1). The sequence goes on from JAUWCK010000037.1 coordinate 4,456, forward strand.
TATGAACCCGGTTCTCCTAAAGCCGAAGGGTGACCGGCTCTCACAGGTAATCATCCTTGGCAGACCCGCTTACGATCGGGCAGCAGGCGACTATTACGAGTCGATCAACGAGGTCTCAGGGATCGTTAACGGTGCGCTTGCGCGGCTTGGGGAGATCTACGACCTGATCGTGATCGAGGGCGCGGGAGGCGCGGCTGAGATCAACCTGTACGAGAGGGACATCGTGAACATCGGCTGTGCCAGATCGATAAAACCGGATATCATACTGGTAGGCGACATCGAACGCGGCGGCGTCTTTGCAAGCCTGTACGGGACGGTTGAACTGCTGCCAGACGACATCAGAGCTCTTGTCAGGGGATTTATCATTAACAAGTTTCGTGGCGATTACGAGATCCTGAAACCCGGAATCTTACAACTCGAGGAGATAACAGGACTGCCAGTCTTCGGGGTCGTGCCTTATGCGGATATCGCGATTCCTTCGGAGGATTCGGTATCCATCGCGGATAAGAAACCTCTGGAGCGTCCTGTCGATATCGCGGTCATACGCCTCCCCCGTATCTCGAATTTCACGGACTTTGAGCCGCTCGAAGCGTTTGCAAATGTCAGGTACCTCCCGCTCGATTCGGATCTCGGGAGTCCTGACCTGATCATCATCCCGGGAACGAAGAACACGACCGCCGACCTTGTGGAGATGCGGGAGCACGGAATGGACAAACGGATCATCGATATGGCGAAGATGCGGTCGGTTCCGGTCATCGGGATATGCGGCGGATACCAGATGCTCGGGCGGACGATTATCGACCGCGGGTTTGAGGGAAGCGTTGCCGAGATCTCTGGAATGGGGCTTCTCGATGTGGAAACGACATTCGAGCGGTACGAGAAGCAGACCCGGCAGGTCACAAAACAGGTAACTGCGGGCGGTCCGATCATCGGGAGCATCCGCGGCGAAGCGGTCTCTGGTTACGAGATCCATACCGGCGACACCGTATCTGCCCGCCCGGTCTTCGGGGATGACGGATGCATCGACGAATCCGGGCTCGTCTTTGGCACGTATCTGCACGGCTTATTCGAGAATGAGAACGTGCGAAGCGCGCTGCTCGGATATCTCTACAGGAAGAAAGGAATCCCGGTGCAGGGCATGTCGTTTGAGATCGTGGACCGGGAAGAAGGGATCAGAAAGTTCGCAGAACTTGTCGAGATGTATGTCGATGTGCCTGCGATCAGGGAGATCATTGGAGCGGGCACGCCTGATGATCAGGTGGCGGGCGGATGATGCGCTCTCTGGCACCGATTGGTTAGACGACTTGTAGTGGGGTTGATATTCCATGAACCAAAATGTATGATCGATGTTTGTGATGGGGCATGTCGGCTGCACTCTTGGCATCATGGTGATCATAGCCATGATGGTACCGGGACTCAGAGACAGAATCGATATGCGTTTTGTTCTGGTAGGTGCGCTGCTGCCAGACATCATAGACAAACCTATCGGAAACATCATATTTGCATCGTCTATCGGATATCACTGGATTTTTCGACAGTGCCGTTTTGACTATCATAATACATATCCCCTCTTATCATGAGCGTGAGCTTCGAGAGCGACAGCAATTGACTGCCGTTTCACATAGCAATCATATCACCAGCCACTGCCACCTCGGTCATACCGCCGATGATGGTGCGCTCTGCCAAGTTTATCCAGTGTCATGCGATCTCATCATCTGCTCGACTCAACAAACTCCCCGATCCTTAGAAGTGCCTCCTTTATATCATCCCTTGGTGCAGCATACGAGCACCGCAGGAATCCAGCCCCCGCGTCCCCGAACACATTCCCTGGAACTACCGCCACCCGCTTCTCAAGCATCAGCCGCTCTGCAAATTCATCCGCGGTCATCCCGGTGCTCGCAATCGATGGGAATGCATAGAACGCGCCTTTTCCCCAGAAACAGTCAAGCCCGATCTTGTTAAAGCCGCTGATGATCAGATGTCTCCTGCGGTCGTACTCCCTCACCATCCGCTCCATCTCTTCCCTCCCGTTCCGAAGCGCATCGATTGCAGCTATCTGCGAGGTGATCGGGGCACAGAGCATGGTGTACTGGTGTATCTTCGTCATCGCTCCGATGATATCACTACTTCCAAGAGCATATCCAACCCGAAGTCCGGTCATCGCATGAGACTTTGAAAAACCATTGAACAGAACCGTGTTCGCAATCATTCCGTTTAAGGATGAGAAACAGGTATGTTTTCCGTCGTACGTGAGTTTATCGTAGATCTCGTCAGAGATAACGATCAGATCGTACTCGGTTGCAACATCTGCAATCTCTTCGAGATCCTTTTTTCCCATCGTTGCGCCTGTCGGGTTATTCGGGTAATTGATCATGATTGCACGTGTCTTTTCTGTTACCGCATCCTCTATCCGCTCTGCCGTAACCCTGAAATCATTTTCGATGCCTGTGGCAACTGTAACCGGAACTCCGCCGGCAAAGATCACGGTCGGGACGTAAGAGACGTAGCACGGCTCAGAGATGATGACTTCATCGCCGCGATTCAGAATCGCACGCATCGCAAGGTCTATCCCCTCACTCACACCGGTCGTGATCAGTATCTCCTCGTTCGGATCGTAGTGGAGTGAGTGATCCCGCAGGAACGTGTCCGCGATCTCTTCTCGCAACTCAGGGAGTCCTTGATTGGATGTGTACGAGGTATGTCCCTGCTCGAGCGCGTGGATGCATGATTCCCTGATATGCCACGGGGTCACAAAATCGGGTTCGCCCACGCCGAGCGAGATCACATCCTCAAGTTCATTTGCCAGATCAAAGAACCGACGAATGCCAGACGGCGGCACACTCTGCACCGTGTCTGAGACTCGCATCTGCCTTTTATGCAACAATCGGGAGACGCTCTGCGTGCTCTGTTTCATACAGGATCACACCATCCTCCTTGTAGGTCTTCAGAACGAAATGGGTGGCAGTACTCCGTACCTGCGGCAGGGTCGCAATCTTCTCTGCGACAAAAAACGCAACCTGCTTCATCGATTTGCCGCGCACGGTGAGCGAGATATCATGATCCCCTGATATCAATCTGACCGATCTAACCTCAGGGAATTTTGAGATGCGGTCTGCAACCACATTGTATCCGGTTTCACGCTCAAGGGATACTTTTATCTCGATGATCGCATAAACAAACCCATTATCCACCCTGTCCCAGTCGATGATGGTCTTATATTTGCGGATTGTGCCATCTCCTTCCAGTTGACTTATGCAATCCCTGATCTCCTCGTCCGAGCTGCCAGTAAGGGCTGCAATCTCGCTAATATCGATTTTTGGATCGTTTTCGATGATCTCAAGTATGTTCTGTACGAGATCCATCCGTTAGCCCTCTATGTATGCAGAGTCGTGGCTGGAATCGGTTGGCTCTCTCCATCTGGCGTCCTTGCAGTCATCACATAGCGATCTCCCATCGACGACGATCAGATGGTATGAATACTGCCCGCAGGCATCGCATATACCCTCGAAATCTGATGTCAGTAGGGATTCGCCCTCGGATTCCATGAGTTCCCGCAGGGTGTTGCTCATCTCAGAGGATACAGCAACGATGTCCTGACTCGTGATGATGCCGACTAAGGTATCGTTTCGGAATACTGGCAGCCTTCTGATCTTCTTCGAGAGCATCATCTGAATCGCGTCGCTCACCGGCGTATTCTGATCAATTGTGATCAGCGGAGCCGTCATGATCTCAGAAAGCGGTACTGTACTCGGTTTCCTGTCATCAGGTATAATCTTGCGTGAGATGTCGCGCTCGGTTATGATACCGACTGGTTTTCCATCTTCTGTAATGACAGCACTTGACCTATCATATTTGATCATCTCCTTTGCGATATTCACCAGCGAGTCGCCAATGTCTGCTGTGATCACGCGTGGTGACATGACCTCTTGCACCGGTCTATCAATGTCCATTTACAAACCTCCTGTTTCTTTGCTAC
>JAUWCK010000222.1 GCA_030609345.1 Methanosarcinales archaeon
GAAGAACGCGAAAAGTCTGCTCATGCAGATAACCAGCGATCGGATATTTGAGGCTGTCAGGGGACGGCATGATTTCATAGAGGCAAAGAATTCGTTATATTCCCTCTTCGATGTGGATGCTTCAGGACTGGCTGGTAAGGATAAGTCCGAGATATTTGCATTTGCGGCACAGAGGCTGCATGAGTTATCAGGTGGCAAGATCAGACATTATATCGTGTTCGAGGATGCACCATCCGGCATAGAGGCGTGCAAGAAGAACGGGATGTTTGGCGTGGGAATACGGAGGATCGGAGAGAGATCTGCCCTTATTGAGGCTGGCGCAGATATCGTGGTCGATGATCTCGGTGAACTTGGTTATGATAGGTTAAAATCCGCATTCCTGAAGATCTTCTGAAGTGATAAATATCTTCATTTTCGGTCATCTATCTTGAATACGATTTTTTTAACCCGTAACTCCGCCCATTTTACGTAATAGGTAGTTCCAACTTCCCTATACTCACAACTCATCCTGAAAAGGGATGGGGAAGTTCTTCTGAATGCCCGGATGAGGGAAATCTTCACGTCCGGTTATGTGAGGGGTTCATAGTAATCTCGGGGTTGTTACCCCAGAAAAGGGTGCGTTATGAGTCCTACTCGACATTTGTCCGGTTCATTGGCACACACCGCGTATTTCTAAAATTTCATATACTATCTACTGAAATAAACGATGATTGGTATCTTAATTTTTGGGGATTCCCTTATAAGATCACACCCCGCCTACCATCAACTTGAAGATCAGGAGCGCGACCGTCATCATGATTAGGGAGTGTTTGAGCCCGGACATCACGCTGCCCTCGCCCATAACGCCTGCTATCAGTCCGGAGCAGAAACCCTGGATCAGTGATGCATGGAAGAACATCCGCTTGTATGCATCAAGGTCGAAAGCACCAAGGAAGCCGCCGCCGCCTGCCGCACCGGAAGCTTCCATCTCTTCGCCTGCCGTCGCCATCTGGGAGAGGAATGAATCCGTGATCACATAGATGACCCCGACAAAAACAATGAATGAGATATATATGATCACAATATATATCATCATGTTCATCGCCCGTTCCTTTCTAAGCGTCTGCTCGGTCTCCGCATCCCGCGCAGCAACACTGAGCACCTCGCCGACATCACCGCTCGATTCGTTCGCTTTGGTGATCAGCGTGATCGACCTTGCGACTACGTGCGTCCTGATGCGGTTCGCAAACCGGGTCAGCGCGTCATTGACATCCAGCCCCCAGTCGATATCCTTCCAGACCAGTTTGATCTGCTTGCTTATAGCGCCGGTGTCGGATTTCGACATCAGCTTGATTGAATCCCTTATCGTCATTCCGGTCTCGTTTGTGCTCGCCATCCGCCCTAAGAAGTCCGGGACCTGCTTCTGGAGTTTTCTCTCACGCGCCATCTTCTTCTCATGGAAAAATGCACGCGGAACGAGTGATATGTACAGAGCGTATACAAGATAATCGTCCATGAAGCTGATGGTGAGATCGAGACTCAGTAGTTCGTGCCGGTGCGTCATGTATGCGACTACGAGTACTATCAGTGCGGCAGGCGCGCTTACGAGCAGTATGTTTACAGGACTCATCTTCACAGACTTTAGCGGATCCTTAAGCGTCTGCTTTACTACAAGCGTCTTTCTGGACTTTATAAATCGCGCCCACAGCTTCTTTAACCCGAGCAGCCGTTTTGTCTCGGGATCCGCGGGAGCGTTCTTATCGACCTTCAGGTGTGCCAGTTCAGGCGGCATCACGACCTCGTGATCGATTTTCGCCCGCGTGCTTAAGAGTTCCGGAATGCCGCTTGCCGATGGCGAGAGCATGTTGATCAGGACCACGAACATGACCGACCCCACCGGGATCACCGCATAGATGATTGCATAGAGCATCATATCGTTTCCGGATCCCATCAGCACCATCATCACGCCCATGATGATGACGAAGAGAGGACCTGCCACGAAAGCGGTCACGTAAGACTCCGCTATAAGCCCAAGCGTCTCGAGATAGCCTTTCTGATCGATGATCGCCTCCTTCAGATACTGTCCGGACTTATCCTTGAAGTATTTGGGGATGTCGCCACCACTATCGATGACCGAAAGCAGGTTGTGCATCAGGTCCTGAAACTTGGCAGACGGTGTCAATTCGGAGGTGTTCCGAAGAGCTGTCCTGAGATCGTGCCCGAAATAATCCATATCCCGTACAATCGTGTCCACTTCATTTGCAACCTCGCCGTACGTGTCTTTACATTCTGCAAGCGACCTGAATATCTCGACGATGTTCATTCCGCCATTGGAGAGCGCATACATAAACGTGACTGCATACGGGAGATTCCGGTTGATATCGCCCTTGCGCTCGCTGGCTTTAAATGCCGGGTAGAGCAGGAAGAGGAGGTACACAATCCCTCCGAGCACGATGCTTAAGAAGACTATAATGAAGAGGGAGAAGAATATCCACTTGTACTCGATCAGCCATGCTGTCGATTCGCTGAATGTCAGTTTCGTGATCTTGTCAGGAAGTCCGATGACCTCGATCACAACAAAAGAGATGACCAGTCCGAGAATCGCTCCGATGATCCCTGCAACTGTTGAGTAGAAGAGCGAGCTCGAGACATACATCTCATACGATACCGGGATGCGGGCTTGCTGCAGTTTGACGTGTAGCTCATGGTACTTGTCTGCCTGCGCCCTGATGCGATCGCCGAACACCACGAACGGAACCATCATGAACAGACGTAACCAGTGATGGAACTGTTTTGCAAATTCGTCGAGCGCGCCGGATTCCCCATACTCTGCCCCTCCCGAAGTCTCATCGATCGCAGAAAGTATCTTCATCTTATGCCCGTCGTCGCCTTCCCCGGTCTCCGCATCGC
>JAUWCK010000229.1 GCA_030609345.1 Methanosarcinales archaeon
TCTCCGCCAGTGTTAGAAGACATGGAGCCGTTAGCCAGCACAAATCCGGTTATTCCTGTTGGCGATAAGTGGTAGATAAAATGCTCTACCCATGCAAAATTGGCGTTTCCTGTAGGCGGGACTCCGTATTTCCACCGTATATCATCTCGCAGAAGTTCGCCTTTCCAATCGCTGTCATTAAAAGGCGGATTGGCAAGGATAAAATCTGCTTTCAAATCTTTGTGTGCATCGTTTAAGAAACTGCCAACATTATTCCACTGGACATTCGCATCGATCCCGCGAATCGCAAGGTTCATCTTGCAGAGCCGCCACGTTGTCTGGTTTGATTCCTGCCCGTAGACCGAGATATCGCCAATTCTTCCGCCATGCGCCTTTACGAATTTCTCACTCTGGACAAACATGCCGCCAGAACCGCAGCAGGGGTCAAAGACCCTGCCTTTATATGGCTCGATCATCTCAACAAGAACCCTGACAATCGATCGAGGGGTGTAGAACTGCCCGCCCTTCTTCCCTTCCGCATCTGCGAACTGTCCGAGGAAGTATTCATAAACCCGTCCCAGGATGTCCTTTGATCTACTCTCATAATCCCCAAGACCAATCGTGCCAATGAGGTCGATCAACTCCCCAAGTCGTTGTTTATCAAGGGCTGGTCTCGCATAATTTTTAGGTAGAACGCCTTTTAAGATAGGATTATCCTTTTCGACTGCATCCATCGCATTATCGATCAGTTTGCCGATATCAGGTTGTTTCGCAGCGTTCTGGAGGTGATTCCATCGCGCAACTCCTGGAACCCAGAAGACATTCTCCGCCCGGTATTCGTCAGGGTCTTCCGGGTCTGCTCCAGAAGCAGAGTCTCTGATCAAAAAGACATGCTGTTCTTTAAAAGCGTCCGATATATATTTAAGAAATATTAAACCGAGAACAACATGCTTGTATTCGGCAGCATCCATGCTGTTTCTCAGTTTATCTGCCGCCTGCCAGAGTTTCTCTTCAAAACCAAGATTTGCCCCGTTTGAACGCTTATCCTTAATTTTAACCATCTTTACACCTTGATACCGTACGTTTTAGTCTCTCGTGCTTGCACAAATATAGATTGTGGTTGCTTCCGCGGACGACCCCATGATTATACCGTCCGTCTAAAAAGGCGGCATATTCGGATCACAGCGCATAGCCAACTACGCCCAGCACCACATCCATGATCATCGCGGTAAAGATCACTGCCCGGTACCACGATGCCTGCAGGAACAACCGCCCACCCCTTTCGGGCAGAGGGTTTCGCACAAAGTCCGCCGCCTGCATTAGCATCCAGATTCCGGCAAGGATTGTGCCTGTGAAATACACAAGTCCGAGACCCGCGGTATATCCGATGGCAAGCGAGAAGAGAACGCCGCAGACCCAGCACACCATCACAAACTTCGATGTCGCAGGAACGCCGAAGGTCACAGGAAACGTCGGAGCACCCCGGATCCGGTCGCCTTCGACATCCCTTGCCACGCCGGATAGCGTGAACCCCCAGTCCGTAACACAGATCATTGCGCCGAAGAATATCGCAGGGAGCGGCAGCAGCACACCATCGTTGTGCGCGTACGAGTGTACCAAGCCGAGATCGAGCACTCCTGCAGGATCGAATGCGAGCCACACCCCGATCGGCACGAGTCCGTATGCGAATCCGACCGGAAGAAAACTTAAGAAAGTGGCTCGTTTTGCGATGGCAGAGTATAAGCTGATCGCGAGGGTCGCGATGATGAGCGCCACAAGGGATTCGGGATTTAAGTAAAACGCAACCGCTGCCGCAACGACGAAGAGAAGAAAGGCGTACAAAAACCCCTGGCGCCGCGTAACACGCTCGGAAGCGAGAGGTCGGTCTGGCAGGTTGATCTTGTCGATGTCGATGTCGCAGCAGTCATTGAAAACATACGTGCTGGTGATTGCGCAGTAACCGCCGATGACAGCCAGTACGAATGGGAAAAGCGGCGGGAGACCTGTCGTCAGCAGATAAGTGGCGAGAAGTGCGCTTGACGCGGGAAGCGCAAGATCCATCGCGGAGATTTCCGGTCTGAGCAGTTTGATGAATGCACCGGTTCGTGATGCCATGCTCACACTCACAGCACCAGTCTGCTCCGGATCACCTCGTCAGAGAGCCCTGCCTCCCTGCCGCGCACGATCATCCGGATATTGTTTACCTCGTTTCTCTTGGAGAGGATGTAATCCATGATCGGGACGATCGAGAGCGGATAGTAGTGCGAGGTTCGTGCAGCGTACTTAAGCCAGTACTTCTCAAGACCGATCTCAACGCCGATCAACGAGTCCATATCCTCCGCCACAATGCCTGAGAGGAGGTCATCCCAGTACGGATAGTCCCGAAGCGACGCTGTGAATTCATTGAAAGGCAGTCCAGTTAGTTTAATAAGCGCGATCGTGTTCAGCTTAAGCCCGCCTGGAATCAGCATATCGATGATCCGTTCCCGCTCAACCCCTGCTTTTGCGGACCGGAAAAGCGTCTTTAAATTCTTCATATCGACCTCGGTCCTGATCATCTCTGAAAATATGCGGTGGCTCTTCGTCTTTGGCTTGCGCACAGCTTCGATCTCGGTTAATTTTTCGTAGTAGAATTTGTCAAGCACATTCTCGAAGTGATCCAGTTCCTCTTCCGAATATCCCTCGAGCGGATAATTCTGCCTTAACATTTCAGTGATCTCCGGCACATCCTTCTGTACGATCGTCGTCAGATCGTGATAGCCAAACTGCCCTGCCGAGACCACGGATTCGAGGATTTCCTCATCGGTCGCCC
>JAUWCK010000160.1 GCA_030609345.1 Methanosarcinales archaeon
ACACAGAAGCAGATATGTCTACGCCAGCAGCGCTCACGGAACTGCGCGCAAACGGCGTGTTCACGATGATGGCGCCTGTTCTGCAGGTCGGGGATTCGTTTCTGACCCTTGAAGAGATGTTTGACGGGGATCGGATCAGAAGGGACGTGATCGATGATCTGGCGGGGGGCGCATCATGAAACGCCAGTGTCATCCACAGGAGACCGTTCAGAAGACACTTGACTGGAAGAGCGTGCCGGAGATGCCCAGGGTTCGGACAACGGACGGGCATGTGATGGACTGGGACAGGCGCGCTATCGTAGCCCAGCTCGTAAAAGAGACGCAACTTTCCAAGCAATTTTACAGGATCGATCCGATAACCGAAGAGGAGGCGGGAGAGATTGCGAAAGAGGTGGAGGTGCGCATCAAAAAGATCGGTCTGAAGCACCTGTCAGGTCCGCTCGTGCGCGAACTTGTCAACGTAGCCCTCCTTGAGCGCGGGCATCCTGAATGGCGAAACATCTCAACGAGGGTGGGGACTCCGGTGTATGACGCGCACCAGATCGATGTGGGCTCAGGATTCGAGGCGAACGAAAATGCAAATCTTCAGGATAACGCGGAGACGAGCCACAAGAAGAAGGCAGACAAGATCTCGAAAGAGCAGTATCTGCTCTTGCTTCCGCCGAAACTCGCTGATTCGCACCTGAACGGGGATATCCACATTCACGATCTCGAGTATCTCGGAACGCGCAGTTTCTGCATGGACTGGGATCTCAGGTACTTCTTCTATTACGGGCTGATGCCGGATGGCAGCGGCACGAAATCGAGTGTCGCAGGTCCTGCAAAGAAGGCAGAGGTTGCGATTCTCCATGCGGTAAAGGCTCTCGGGAGCGCACAGACAAACTTTGCGGGCGGTCAGGGGTTTTATAACTTTTTGACGTTTCTTGCGCCGTATCTCGAGGGAATGTCCTACGAGGAGATCGAGCAACTGATGCAGATGTTCGTCTACGAGATGACCCAGATGATGGTCGCACGCGGAGGACAACTCGTCTTCTCGTCGGTCCAGCTGGCTCCGGGCGTTCCAAAGCTCTGGAAGGACAAACCGATCGTATACCGCGGGAGAATCCATAACGGCGATCCGGATCAGGCGCCGCTTCGGACGTACGGCGAGTTTGAGCGCGAGGTGCGGATCTCATTTAAGGCGCTGATGAATGTCATGCTCGGAGGGGATTACTGGGGCAAGCCATTCAACTTCCCGAAGCCAGAGATCTCGATAGAACCCGATTTCATAGAGGAGGACGAGGAGTTTAATGCAAAACACCCCGATCTTCCGACTTATTCCGAACTGTACGATCTCACCTTCGAACTATCAGCAAAGTTCGGCGCTCCTTACTTCGATAACCAGATACCGGAGTATCGTGGCGCTGGAGAGGGAATAAGCTGCTATCAGTGTTGTGCTTACAATTTCTCCTCAAATGCGGACACCGATTCCGATTTCGATGATAAACTCATATTTAAGGACGGGAAGCATTTCTCGATGGGAGCCTGGCAGGTCATCTCAGTAAACTGCCCGAGAGCCGCGTACCGGGCGAACCATGACGATGAGGCGCTGTTTAATGAGTTGAAGCGGTTGATGGACATAGCGGTACAGATCCACAAGATCAAGAGGGAATGGATGAATCAGATCGTGGATGCGCAGCGGATGCCGTTTGCTACACAGCGTCCACTGGATCCGATTACCATGGAGAAAGGGTCACAGGCGGTCGATCTGGAGGGTCTCGTGTACGAGATCGGTGTCGTCGGCATCAACGAGATGGTGCATCACCATAGCGGGCACCAGTTGCACGAATCAAAGGATGCGTGGAAGCTTGCGATCCGGGCGATGACCGAGATGGAGTTCTATTCGAAGGAGCTCTGCGAAGAACATGGCATGACGATCGCGCTTGCAAGAACGCCTGCTGAGACGACTGCGGGACGGTTTGCCGTGGCTGACATACTCGATCCCAACTACTCGGAATGCGCAAAAGAGGTTGTCAAAGGCGACCTTACCCGGGCACTCGCAAGCATCCATAAGACAAGGGACCTCCCGATATACTACACAAACGGCACACATGTTCCGCCTGGCGCTGGTATCTCGCTTGCAGAGCGTATAGGGCTTGAGCACGTCTTCTTCCCGATCGTGGACGGCGGCAACATCATGCACATATTCCTTGGCGAGAGCACACCTGATCCTGCGGGGCTTCGCGACTTCGCAATGCGGATCGCAAAGAATACGCAGACCGGCTACTTCGCATTCACAAGAGACATGACTATATGTACGGACTGTTCCCATCTCGCTGCCGGTTTAAAGGACGAGTGCCCGAACTGCGGGTCAACGAACGTGGAGCAGTTGTCACGGGTTACAGGGTATCTTCAGGCGGTATCCGGATGGAATGCCGCAAAGAAGCAGGAACTTGAGGACCGGAAGCGGTACGGCGAATCGGATATGGTGTGAGCACGATTTTTTCACACGATTTTTTCACAAAAAATCGAGTAAAAACTGCCCTCCGGGTGGGGTTTTGCTTATTTCTCCGTCCAGAGGTACAGCTGAAGGGGCACAGTTTTTGATCAAACTTTTGTGAAAAGTTTGCGAGTAAGAAATGCCCTCCGGGTGGGGTTTTGCTTATTTCTCCGCCCGAAGGCGCAGCTGAAGGGCTCACAGTTTTTGATCAAACTTTTGTGAAAAGTTTGCGAGTAAGAAATGCCCTTTGGGAGGGGTTTTGCTTATTCCTCCGCCCGAAGGCGCAGCTGAAGGGCTCATAAGTTTTTGAATGCGGAGCATCGGCGGAGCCATCAAACTTTTGTGAAAAGTTTGCACAAAAACTTAATACTACAACATCGGAATCAGTATTTAAGAGGTGCATAACAACATGGCAAAAATATTAGGAATTGATCTTGGAACCACAAACTCATGTATGGCGACGATAGAAGCCGGCGAAGCGACTATCATACCGAACGCAGAGGGTGGAAGGACAACCCCATCCGTGGTGGGCTTCTCAAAAACCGGGGAACGTCTGGTAGGGCAGATCGCAAAGAGACAGGCGATTTTAAACCCAGAACGGACGATTTCCTCAATCAAACGGCATATCGGCGAGAAGGGTTACACGGTAAAAATCGACGGCAAGGATTACAAGCCCCAGGAGATCTCTGCCATGATCCTTCAGAAGATGAAGAGCGATGCGGAAGCATATCTCGGGGAGACGATCACAGAGGCAGTGATCACGGTTCCCGCATACTTTGACGACTCCCAGCGGCAGGCGACGAAGGATGCCGGAGCGATAGCAGGATTCGATGTGAAAAGGATCATCAACGAGCCGACCGCGGCTGCGTTTGCTTATGGGATCGACAAGACCGAGGGCGAGCAGACTGTGATGGTGTACGATCTCGGGGGCGGCACATTCGATGTCTCGATTCTGGAACTGGACCCAAGCATCGGGACGTTCGAGGTTAAATCGACGTCCGGAGATACCCATCTCGGCGGGGATGATTTTGATCATAAAATCGTTGAGCACATCGTGGCTGAATTCAAAAAAGGAGAAGGACTCGATCTCTCCAAGGATAAGTCAGTGATGCAGCGGCTCACCGATGCGGCTGAGAAGGCGAAGGTCGAACTGTCCACGGTGGTCACAACCGACATCAACCTGCCGTTCATCACGGTCGGTCCGGACGGGCAGCCAAAGCATCTGGAGATGACGCTCACACGTGCAAAGTTCGATGAACTGACCGTGGATCTCGTGAACCGGACGGT
>JAUWCK010000128.1 GCA_030609345.1 Methanosarcinales archaeon
GGAAACGGCGTAAATCTCGCTGTTTATGCCTCTGCATGGAAGGAAGATAAGGATCTGTCCGATGTGTACCTGTACTGGAACGGGTACGAGTACGGAAAAGGGGTGTTCGGGGCAGAATCCCATGATAAGTTTACATCCCAGCTCAAAACCGTTGATCTCACGTTTAACAAGACGGTCACGGACGAATATGATCTGTGCGGATGCTGCTGCTACTTTGGAACGCACGGCGGGCTTACCACTGCTGCAAGAGAGGTTTCGGGTCACGAAGTCTCTGCGTACTACGGAGATACCCGCGATGTGAACCGGGTCGAGGTGAGAACGCTTGCAGACGAGATTCGGCGGGTCGTGCGGACAAAGCTCCTGAACCCGAAGTGGATCGAGGGGATGAAGAATCATGGCTACAAGGGCGCAGGCGACATGTCTAAGCGGATCGGGCGCGTCTATGGCTGGGAAGCAACCACGCAGGAGGTCGATGACTGGATCTTCGATGACATCACACGGACGTTCGTGCTCGACGATGAGATGCGCCAGTTTTTTGAGGAGAATAACCCCTATGCGCTCGAGGAGATCGGAAGACGGCTTCTTGAGGCGGCAGAGAGGGGGCTATGGGATGCTGATCCCGAGGTGCTCGATGGGCTCAAGAACGCGTATCTCGAGATGGAGGGCTGGATCGAGGAGCGGATGGGCGATGTGACCGGGGATATACAGGGCGGATCGATCGATGTGGTGACAGCAGAAGACATCGCCGGGTGGAAGGCGAAGATGGGAGAGGTTCTGGGAGACGCATGATGGATTTTTCGAATTCTGGAGATATAAGACGTTTGGCAGGGATTCCGCAGGAGATAGGCAGTGCGGCAACGCTTGTTATAGATATTGTGATAATAACTGTGCTTATATTAATATAAAAATTGATGTGCGATGAATCCATGTTCTCTGATATCTCGCGTGAAAGTGTTCCTGATCTCTTGATCGAAGTCGGGCTGCTTGGAAGTACCGTAGCTGTCAATGGGGTTAAATACTTTACTCACGATTATGCTAATCATGCGTGAACAAAATCATTTCGTGAACAGGGAAAGTGAGCTATCCAGTTTACAGGAGGCGTTTCGTTCGGACCGTGCTGAACTGATAGTCATCTATGGGAGAAGGCGGATAGGGAAGACCGAACTGATAAAAAAAGCGATTCACGGCAAAAAAGCAGGGTATTTCTTTGTTGAACAGGCACTGGAAAAAGATAACCTGGAATCTTTCAAAAAAATTGTTTCGCAGGCACTGGACAATCCTTTGATCGCAAGAGGCGGTTTCGCATGGGAAGAGTTGTTTGAATTGATAGCCAAGGAAGATAGGTTGATCATCGCATTTGATGAATTTCCTAACCTGATTTCAGAAAATAAAGCGCTTTTATCCAAATTCCAGAAGATATGGGACGAACTCCTGAAAAACACCACGGTCAAACTGATCCTTTGCGGCTCATCCATCTCAATGATGGAGAACTATCTGTTAAATTACAGGAGTCCTTTGTATGGGCGAAGAACTGGTCAGCTTTTTGTAAGACCGCTCAAAGCAAGGCATATCCTGGATTTTGGAGCCGCTTCGATCGAAGAAGCGGTTGAGATATTCGGGATAACCGATGGCATACCCGAGTACATCAAAGAGGTGTGTTACAGACTCAAACACGGCGAGAAACTGGATGAAGTGTTCCAGCCAAACAAATCCCTCTTCTCAGAAGCGGAGATCTTAGTAAAAAGCGAATTAAGGGAGCCTACAAGATATTTCAAGATATTGAAAGCCATCGCATTCGGCAACACGAAGTTCGGGGACATTGTGAATTACACCGGTTTTCCCACTTCCACTGTTTCCAAATACCTGAGCAATTTGGTCAATCTTCATATTGTGGAGGAATCCTACCCCCTGTTCGATGACAAAGAACGGAGAAGAAACAAGCGATATAATCTTTCGGATAATTATTTTGATTTTTATTTCAGGTTTATTCACCCAAATAAGTCGGAGTTGATCTTAAACGGGCAGATCAGTAATTTCGATTCGGATTATAATCGTTATCTCGGAAAAGTTTTCGAAAAATTTTCAAAAGAGGTCCTTGAAGAATATGCAGGGATGCTGCCGTTTAAATTCACGAGGATCGGCAGATGGTGGCACAAGGACGAGGAGATTGACATTGTTGCACTTAACGAGGGGACGAAAGAGATTCTTTTTATGGAATGCAAATGGAAACATCTGGATCATAGAAGCGCGAGCAGGGTCATCGGATCTTTGAAGGAAAAAGCGAAGCATTTCCGATGGGACAACGAAAAACGGAAAGAATATTTCGGTATCATGGCAAAGAAGATCGAGGATAAGGAAAAATTTAGAAAGATCGGGTATCAGGTCTTCGATCTGGATGATCTTTAGTCGGGAACGGACGGGTATATATCATCAGCAGTGATGTGCTATCGAGTGCCACCATGATCCGGAGGTGGATGATACCATACTATGTTGGGATATTTGGTCCGACGATCGGAATGCAGGTACTCGCGGTGGCAACAGCGATCAGAACCGTGGTCATGCTTGCGGTGATATTTGTGATAGCATTATTCTGGTGATATGATTATGCCCCATACCATTTACGAGAAAGTTTTATTACAAGTTCAACAGACTCGACCTGATAATCGAATTCAGAATAGAGAGATGTGAAATGAAGAAATCCATGTACTGCGCAATAATACTCCTAGCGTCCACGATACTACTGAGCTGTACACCTGCTGACGCTCACGATTTCCCGATCGCGGGAGATACGGATGCGGACATGGTGGTATCGAACAGTGAACTTGCATTCTCGATTCTTGCATATCTCAATGACCCCAGTGACACGATCATCGATAGATGCCCTCTATTCATGCCAGAGTTGATGGACATACCCTCCGTCGGAAAAAGTTTCAGTCCTGATGTCGAGAGGATACTTGTCCTTACGCCGGACACGATCCTTGCTTATGCAACCTCCCTGCCTCCTGAGAAACTCGATGATAAACTGCCCGAAGATATCTGTGTCATCCGGCTGGGTTTTGAAAAGCCGGAATTCATGAGAGAGGACTTTGAGAGACTCGGATACCTGCTTGGAAAAGAGGCTCTGGCAGGTGAGATCGTCGATTTTTACGATGGGTACACGGAGACCATCAGCGAGCGTCTGGCAGGGCTATCAGATGAAGAAAAGCCCGAAGTGTACCTTGAGGGCTGGGGAAACTACCATACATACGATTCCGATACATCATTCCATGAGATCTGCACAATTGCTGGCGGCAGGAACATCGCTGCAGATATACGCGTCCCTGCGTCACAGGTTGACCCTGAATGGGGGCTTGGAGAGAATCCTGATATCATCGTGAAACATGTCGGGACTGCTCAGGGCAGCGGCTCGAAAGATGATCCGGAATCGATGAAAGCGATACGGGAAGAGGTTATGAACCGCCCTGAACTCGCAGGTGTCACCGCTGTAAGAAACGGGGATGTCTACTGCATCGCAATACAGCTCACATCCAAGCCGCGATACATAATCGGGATCGCATACATGGCAAAGTGGATGCATCCGGAGCTCTTCGAGGACATTGACCCAGAAGCTACGAATGCGGAGTATCTCGAGCGTTTCCAAGGGATGCCTTACAGGGGCGTCTATGTGTATCCGTATCCACAGGGGTCCTGAAAATGCCGCCAGAAACCGCCGACATGAAGGAATCCGACATAAAGAAAGAATACACGCGTTTCATCGGGAGAAAGATACTGTTCATCGCAATCCTCGCAGCACTTCTGAGCCTGATCGCAGGTATATCTGCATCACTCGGATCGGCAAATATAGCACTCACCGATACATACTCCGCAATCCTCGAGAGATTCCTCCCTGATTACTTCAATCCGAGCAATCTTGCAACGAATGTGGTGTGGAATCTCCGGCTCCCGAGAATCCTGATGGGAGTTTCCGCAGGCATCGGACTTGCGGTTGCAGGAAGCGCTATGCAGGGAATCTTAAGGAACCCGCTTGCAAGCCCGTATACGCTTGGAATCGCATCTGCTGCCGGATTTGGTGCTGCGCTTGCGATACTGCTTGGGAAGGGTTTTGTCGGAGGAGAGTATCTCGTGATCGTGAATGCATTCGTATTTGCACTGCTCGCATCAGGGATCATCATCGGGATTGCACGGTACAAGGGAGCAAGACCTGAGACGATGATCCTTGCCGGTATCGCGATCATGTACTTCTTCTCTGCAATGACAAATCTGCTTCAATACTTTGGCGATGCGGATGCTGTCAAAGAGGTGGTCTTCTGGATGCTCGGAGACCTTGACCGATCATCATGGGATACACTC
>JAUWCK010000027.1 GCA_030609345.1 Methanosarcinales archaeon
TATACGGTGGAAATACGGAGTCCCGCCTACAGGAAACGCCAATTTTGCATGGGTAGAGCATTTTATCTACCACTTATCGCCAACAGGAATAACCGGATTTGTGCTGGCTAACGGCTCCATGTCTTCTAACACTGGCGGAGAGGGGGAAATTCGGAAAAAGATTGTTGAGGCTGATCTGGTTGACTGCATGGTTGCCCTGCCCGGTCAGTTGTTCTACAACACCCAGATCCCTGCGTGTCTCTGGTTTGTTACGCGGGACAAGAAAAACCACAGGTTCAGGGATAGGAGTGGCGAAGTTCTGTTTATCGATGCCCGGAAGATGGGCGTCATGGTTGACCGGAGGCACAAGGAACTTACCGATGAGGAGATCGGGAGGATAGCGTCCACATATCACACATGGCGCGGGGAAGGTGTGGAATGCGGAGACTATGAAGACGTACCCGGATTCTGCAGAGCGGTTACGCTCGATGAGATCAGGAAACACGGGCACATCCTGACTCCGGGGCGGTATGTGGGCGCAGAGGCGGTGGAAGATGGTGGCGAGCCATTTGACGAGAAGATGAAACGGCTTACTGCGGAACTTTCCGGGCAGTTTGAGAAGTCGAAGGGACTTGAAGAGGAGATACGGAAGAATCTTGCGGGGGTTGGATTTAAGATTTAGAATATAACTGCATTAGTAGAGGTTGTTGGAAATGAACAATAAAGAAAAAGATCTTGAAGATACGGACATCATTCTAAATCTGGATAAGATTATTGTGCATGATCTTGACTCATTTCATAGTTCCGGCTGTTCCGGAAGCGTCAGTTTTTACATCAATTGCCAGACCGAACATGGCTATTGTGAAGACCCGCGTTTCTTGGGAAAAATCAAAGTCTTGGAAGCAAACAAGTGTGACGAAGATGGAGTTTATGTTTTAAAGGTGAAATTTGAGAAAGAAGAGGAGGATTGAGTTTAAAATGAATGATGATGGTGCAGGAGAGCGGGCATGGATTATGACAGAGTAAAACTCCTGATCAGAGAGGGTGAAGGGATCACAGTAGAGTTCAAGGAAAAATATACTTCCAGGATCGATGAAGATATTGTAGCTTTTGCCAACTCCAAAGGCGGAGTCGTCTTACTGGTGGTGGCTGATAACAACACGATTGTATGCGAACACCTGACCAATGAGCTAAAAGGCAGGATCAATAGTCTGGCGAGAAACTGCAACCCCGGTATTTCTGTAAATGTGATGCAGATAGGGGACGTGGTGGCGGTTGAGGTTTTACAGGGGGACGAAAAACCGTATTCATGCAGTTCGGGGTATTTCAGGAGGCTGAATGGAAACACCCAGAAGATGAACCACGAAGAGATCCGGGTGATGTTCAGTGAAAATGAGATCATTCCGTTCGAAGAAAAGGCAGTTATTGGGATTTCATACTCTGATATTTCCAGCGAGAAAATATCAGCCTTTACAAAAGAGGCAAAGATCGATATTGGATCTATTCCAATGAGTGACTTTCTAATAAGCTTGAATGTGGCGGATGAGGCGAAAATAAATAATGCAGGTGTCCTGTTCTTTGCAGAGGATGTGCACAAACACATTCCCCAGGCACAGATGACACTCCTTGCGTTTAAGGGCACAAAGAAGTTGCATATTTTTGATAGGCTTGATGTGCGTGATGACCTGCTGACACAGTTCAACGATGCGATCTTTTTCCTCAAAAAGCATCTTAATGTGAGAAGCGAGATCAAAGGGGTCAATCGTGAGGATATTTACGAGATTCCGATAGAGGCTCTACGCGAGGCGGTTGTGAATGCGATAATGCACCGGGATTACAGTGTGAGGGGAACCAGCCTGATGGTTGAGATTTTTGATGACCGGATTGAGATAACTAATCCGGGAGGGCTTCCCAAGGGTCTTTCCAAGGATTCTTTTGGCAGGGTTTCTATCCGAAGAAATGAGCTTATATCTGACCTTTTTTACAGGTTGGATAAGGTTGAACGAGTAGGGATGGGCATACACAAGATGAAGGAAACTATGGCTCTGGCAGGTTTGAAAGAACCAGTATTTGAGACGGATGGTTTTTTCAGAGCGATATTTTTCAGACCGAAGAGGGGGGATATTTTTCCAACTGCGCTTAAGGTCGGAGAAAAGGTCGGAGAAAAGGTCGGAGAAAAAATAACTGCAAACCAGCAGAAGATCATCGATTCCATTCTGAAAGAGCCAACCATTTCCGCAAAGGAATTATCCGGATTGGTGGGTATTTCCCAAAGAAAAATCGAAGACAACATCGCCAAACTAAAAGAAAAAAGGTTAATCAGGCGCATCGGTCCGGCGAGAGGCGGGCACTGGGAGGTGGTCGGTAAATGAAGGGGCAGGCGAGCCGGACAGGAGCGGGTGGTGATGTGGGAGCGCGGGGCATAAGGGGCGAGTGGCAAGAGCAAACATGGGGTGACCTCGCGACTCTCGAATATGGTAAAGCTATGCGCGGTTATCGGGAGTCTGAAGGCTCGTACCGTGTGTATGGGACCAATGGGCCGATTGGTTGGCACGATGAGCCACTTTGTCCGCATCCCGGTGTCATAGTAGGGCGTAAAGGTGCCTACCGCGGCATCCACTTTTCGCCGAAGCCGTTTTTTGTGATAGACACTGCCTTTTACCTGAAACCTAAGTGCGAATTCGACATCAAGTGGGCATATTACGAGCTGTTGACGCATGACATTAATAGTATGGATTCTGGGTCCGCAATACCGTCCACAAGCCGCGACTCTTTTTATAGATTGCCGGTTCTGATTCCGCCTGAAAACGAACAGCGCGCCATCGCCTCCATCCTCGGCGAGCTTGACGACAAGATCGAGCTCAACCGCCAGATGAACGCGGCACTCGAAGCCATCGGGCAGGCGATCTTCAAGCACTGGTTCGTCGATTTCGAGTTCCCGAACGAGGACGGCAAGCCGTACAGATCCAGCGGCGGCGAGATGGTGGATTCGGAGCTGGGGGCGGTGCCGGAGGGGTGGGAAGTGACTTCGATTGGTGATGTCGTGAAAGTAGTAGGTGGTGGTACCCCCAGTACGAAGAATCCTGCATTTTGGGAGGGGGGAACGCATCACTGGACGACACCGAAGGATCTCTCAAGCATATCCAGTCCGGTACTTCTGGATACCGCCCGGAAGATTACCGATGCGGGGCTTGCAAAAATTAGTTCCAGATTGCTTCCCACAGGTACCTTCTTGCTGTCGTCTCGTGCACCAGTTGGTTATACGGCAATAGCTCAAGTCCCATTAGCTGTGAATCAAGGGTACATCGCAATCCCTCCGACTGAACGATTGAGCAGCCTGTTTCTCTTGCACTGGACACGCGTAAATCTTGATACCATTAAGGGACGAGCTTGTGGGACTACATTTCAGGAAATTAGCAAGAAGAATTTTAGACCCATTAAGGTTGCGGTACCGACACCTGAAATACTAACTCGCTTTGACAGAACAGTTGGGCGTTTATTTGAACGAATCGTGGCAAATGAGCAGGAATCCCGCGCCCTAATATCAATCCGCGATACACTCCTCCCAAAACTGATGTCAGGAGAGATTCGAGCGAACTCTGGAGAAATAAAACCTGCTCAATGAAACACCCCATCCACCCCGAACCTCGCCCAAACAACTAAATATCTTGAAAACAAAAACAATTGTGTGAACATAAAATGCTTAGCGAAACAGTAATCTCAAAAGGATACCAAACCGTTGTACCTGCAAGGATCAGAAAAGCTCACGGAATAATGCCAGGGGATGTCCTGGAATGGATAGATACCGGGCAGGGAATACTGGTACAGCCAAGAAAAAAAAGAACCTTGCAGGATATAGTAGGCATAGTAAAATCCGGAGGGGATGCGGTTGAATCCAAGAAGATGATCCAGAAGGGGCTTAAATGATCTTCGCAGACTCCTCATACTTTATTGCCCTATCAAGAGAGAGGGACCAGTGGCATAAAGACGCACTGAAACTCGTTCCAAAAATTAACGAGCCGATGATGATATCCGACCTTATCGTAAGTGAAAGCGTCACGCTGGTGGGGTCGCTGGAAGGCGGAAAGGCAGGCAAGATTCTTTATGAATATTTTACAGACAACTGCAAAATAACATTTATGGATGCGGGAATCCTCACAAAAGCAGTGGATACCTTTCTTATGTACGACGGCTCAATATCGCTGGCTGATGCGGCATCCGTCGAGATAATGAAAAAACACAGGATCAAGAGAATACTCTCCTTTGACAGCGACTTTGATAAAATACCGGAAATTGATAGAATCCATCAGTTATGACCTCTGCAATAACAGAATCCGAAGTCGAAGAAGTCGCACTTGAGATTCTCTCGGACTTAGGCTACTCTACACTCCACGGTCCGGATATCACCCCGGACGGCAGAACACCCGAAAGGAACGCCTATTCCGACGTAATATTAGTCGAAAGGTTAAGAGACGCAATCGACAGGTTCAATCCTGACATTCCGGCAGAAGCAAGGGAAGAAGCCCTCAAAAAAGTGATGAGGACAGAAAGCCCGGATCTCATCATCAACAACCACAATTTCCACAAGATGGTGGTAGACGGTGTTGACATCGAATATCGCAGGGACGGCGGCAGCATTGCAGGCGATAAGGTCTGGCTATTCGATTTTGAAAATCCGGAAAAGAACGAGTTCCTGGCAGTAAACCAGTTCACCGTAATCGAGAACAGCAATAACAGACGACCCGACATAGTCTTGTTCATAAACGGACTCCCGCTAATCGTAATCGAACTCAAGAACCCTGCCGACGAGAACGCAACCCTCTGGACGGCTTTTAACCAGTTCGAGACCTACAAAGCTCAGATACCTTCGCTATTCCATTGCAACGAGATCCTGATCGTAAGCGATGGAACAGAGGCACGGGCTGGAACCATAACGTCTGGCAGAGAATGGTTCATGCCGTGGAAGACAATCGACGGAGTAGGGACTGCCCCATCGGGGGTGCCCCAGCTTGAAGTGCTCTTCAGGGGGATGCTCGGCAAAAAAGTATTGCTCGACCTGATACGGCATTTTGTGGTCTTTGAAGATATAGAGCAGGGAATCTCAAAGAAACTGGCTGCCTATCATCAGTATCATGCCGTTAATAAGGCAGTTGAGGCAACAGCCGTGGCGTCAAGCCCGGAAGGAGACCGACGTTGCGGCGTGATCTGGCACACACAGGGTTCTGGAAAGAGCCTTACGATGGCGTTTTACACGGGAAAACTTGTACTTAGCATGGATAATCCAACAGTTGTTCTATTAACTGATAGAAACGATTTGGACGATCAGTTATTCGGTGTTTTCAGCCGTTGCCACGAATTGCTCAGGCAAAAACCAGTTCAGGCAAAGTCGAGGGACGATCTGCGAGATCTTCTCAAAGTTGCCTCCGGAGGTATTGTCTTCACAACGATACAGAAATTCCTTCCTGAAAAGAAAGGAGACAGATTCCCCCTGCTTTCCGAAAGGAGAAATATCACAGTCATTGCTGATGAGGCGCACCGGAGCCAGTACGACTTCATCGATGGTTTCGCAAAGCATACGAGAGACGCCCTGCCCAATGCTTCATTCATCGGTTTTACCGGAACTCCGATAGAGAGGGAGGATAGAAGCACTCCGGCGGTATTCGGGGATTATATCGATATCTATGACATAGAGTAGGCGGTGGAAGATGAGGTGACGGTGAGGATCTATTACGAAAGCAGATTGGCAAAACTCGAATTAAAACCGGAAGAAAAGCCAAAGATCGATCCTGAGTTCGAGGAAGTGACAGAAGGCGAGGAAGCTTTCGAGAAAGAAAAATTGAAGAGCAAATGGGCAAGACTTGAAGCAATCGTCGGGAGTGAGACGCGCATACAGTCTATCGCCCGCGATATCGTGGATCACTTTGAAAACCGTCTTGAAGTGCTTGACGGCAAAGGTATGATCGTCTGCATGAGCAGGCGTATCTGCGTCAAACTTCATGATGAGATCGTCAGGTTGAGACCGGAGTGGTATCACGAAGACGATGATAATGGTTTTGTGAAAGTCGTCATGACTGGCTCCGCAGGTGATCCGCTGGGGTGGCAGGAGCATATCCGGACCAAACAGCGGCGCAGAGTGCTTGGGGAACGGATGAAAGACCCCTCCGACTCGCTTAAGCTGGTTATCGTCAGGGATATGTGGCTTACCGGGTTTGATGTTCCAAGCCTCCACACGATGTATATCGACAAACCGATGCGCGGTCACGGACTCATGCAGGCGATCGCAAGAGCCAACCGCGTATTCAAGGATAAGCCCGGAGGACTCGTTGTTGATTATCTTGGGATAGCACACGAGTTGAAGGAGTCGTTATCAGAATATACCAGAAGTGGGGGACGCGGCAAAACAACGTTTGATCAGGATGATGCTGTTGCAGTGATGCTCGAAAAATACGAGATCGTATCTGCGATTTTCCATGGGTTTGATCACTCCAAATTCTTTACCGGAACGCCAAAAGAGCGCATGACTCTTATTCCGGCTGCAATGGAGCACATACTCAAGCAGGACGACGGCAAGGAGCGATGTCTGCGATACGTCACCGAATTATCAAAGGCGTTTGCTCTTGCCGTACCACATGAGGACGCTCTCAAGATTTGTGATGATCTCGGGTTCTTTCAAGCTGTAAGGGCAGGTCTTGCCAAGACTACCGCATCAATGGACAGACCACCGGAAGAACTGGATTCTGCGATCAGGCAGATTATATCAAAAGCCATCGTCTCGGACAAAGTTATAGACATCTTTGCTGCCGCAGGGCTTGAGAAGCCAGACATCTCGATACTTTCTGATGAATTTTTGGCAGAAGTCAAAGGAATGCCACATAAGAATCTTGCGCTTGAACTCCTCAAGAAACTCCTTAATGATGAGATAAAGATAAGATCTAGAACGAATCTGGTAGAGGGTAGGTCTTTTTCCGAGATGCTGGAAAAGACGATCAAACGATACCAGAATAAGAGCATAGAGACTGCCCAGGTCATTGAAGAACTGATAGAACTGGCAAAAGAGATGCGCGAAGCAAGGTGTAAAGGGGACAAACTGAATCTGAGTGAGGAGGAGCTTGCTTTTTACGATGCTCTCGAAGTGAATGATAGTGCGGTTGCGGTTCTGGGTGATGAGACGCTTCGAACGATCGCACGAGAGCTTGTCGATACGGTTCGCAACAATCTGACGATTGACTGGACGTTAAGGGAGAGTGTCCAGGCAAAGCTCAGAGTGATGGTCAAACGAATACTCCGGAAGTACGGGTATCCTCCGGACAAGCAGAAGAAGGCGACAGAGACCGTGCTGGAACAGGCAGCGCTGATATGCAACGTCTGGATCGAAACTTAAAACCGCTGTAAATTGGGCAGTACGGATCATGAGACAAATCCGGAAGAGTTTATTTCGTAAGTGGGCAATCCAACGCCAACTGTAACATCCAAGAACCTGACACCCACCATGATGTCGACGCCCGGCATAAGACCCACCACTCCGACTGCCACACTAAGGTACCGCGCAACGATTGAGCGTCCGATCACAGCGTTCTCTGCGCTGCTGCCGCTGCCACGTTTCTCGTAGTCTTCCACGAATGCCGCACCCACTCCGGAAAACCCTTGTGCTCACGGAACCACTCCCGCATGAACCGGATGGTCTTTGGGTCTGCCGGATACCCGCTGCCGAAATCCCCGACCTCCGATCACAGCGTCTTGACCGCGTGATCCCTCTGCACCTTTGCGATGATGGACGCTGCGGCAACGATCGGGTAGGTCGCATCTGCTTTGTGCCGTGCAGTGATCTTTACCGCGATGATCGCTGACGTGGTGCTGGGCGCAGTTGGCTATGTGCTCTACTCGACAGCTTTATCGTCCTTCTCCGCGGGCTTTGCGTCCTCTGCGGTTAAATTCCCTGTTTGGTCCCGGAATATTTCAGAATTCAACCAGTCTCGCAACCGCATACGCTGGGAATACCTTCGACACGGCTTCGCCATACATCCCTGATACGAAGGAGCACCGGGCACCGTCAAGCAGGTCTACCGCGTCCCTGATCAGGAACTCACCAAGCCCTGTACCGATGACGCGATTAAGCCCGTGCCGCTTCAGGGCATCATCGATCGCGTATGAGAGATCCTGCACCTGCTTCTCCTGCACCTGCTCTGCGATGGCGTGCACGCCAGAACCCCCTATCTCGTCAGGATCTGCACAGACGATGCGCGCAAGTCGTCTGATCGAATCCGTGACCGTTGTTCCTGCATGGTCCGGCGTTTCGCAGGTGTAATCTGCATCAGTAATCCTTCCGAGCACGAGATACGCATCTGCTGTTATCGCGAAGAGTTCTGACGATATCCTGCACCCGGCGCCGTCGAGGACGACACGATCGAGAAGTGCTGCAAGATTTGTCCGAAGCACGCCCGAATACAGGAGTTCGCCGCGCTTTAACCGCTCAAAATCCGTGCCGCCAGCGCATGCAGCACCTCCCGCGATCGGGATTATGTCTGTTGTCGTGCTGCCGACGTCCACAAAGACGCAGTCGCAATCTCGTGCAAGAAGACCTGCCGATGCTGCCCAGTTTGCCGCGGCAAGACCTGGATCGTAGCCGCCAGTGAATTCACATTTATTGTTAAGATAATATATCTCACTCTCCGGAAATGCGCGCTCAACCGCATCGGAGATGAATACGATCCCCTCCCCCTTACTCTCGAAGCAGTCCGCAAGTTCGCCTGTCATCACGACCCCGACCTTGTCTGGCATCAGCCGATCTGC
Organism: Methanosarcinales archaeon; assembly: GCA_030609345.1. Next base: position 8,770 of record JAUWCK010000027.1, read on the forward strand.
AATACTGGATAAGAGGTCCGGGAGTGCTGCATCCTTCCACATCGGGAGGTAATGTATCTCTGCGATGCTCCCATCTGCCGATGCAACCTTTGTGTTTGCGCCCCCGATATCGATACCGATTGTAGTCATCTTAAACTCCTTCTGCTCTTTTTGTATCCCTTTGTTTCGCTTCCGCATACCGGACAGATCCGCACATCGCTTTCGAACCGCCTGCCGCAGCCCTTACATCGTCTGCCCCATTCGAACGTCTCTTTGATCCCTTCCTGCAGGATCGGTTCTGTTTCGATCCCGAGACTCTCTGCTACGTTCTGGATCGCATAATCATCGGTGCAGAGGATGCCGCTGTGCTCAAGGGCTTTTGCCAGGATGCCGATATCGGTATCAGATAGCCGCTCGATATCGCCGGTTCTGCTTGCGTGAGACCTGACCTCTTGGGTGAGATGGGCGAGTGGCGGCTCGACCTCCACGCCAGACTCAAGCGCTGCCTCGAACGCGGCTTTTGATTTTACGTCCTTCAGTTCGGATAGGACTCCGGGCGTGGTGATGATCCGGTTCTGCACCAGGGAGGGAAGCGGCATTCCGAGGATGAAGACCGACGAATCTGCTACGTACACTAACATCATCCCCTCCTTTCACAGCAACCGATATATACCATGATGCCCATTCTGTTAATACCCCTTCTTCGAGGACTGGTGTGAATCGATGATCACCGGAGCATAAGAACGGGGCACAGAACC
>JAUWCK010000054.1 GCA_030609345.1 Methanosarcinales archaeon
TACAACCTGAACTCGTAGAGGATGTGCTTCTGAAGAGCCGGATGAGGGAAATCTTCAAGTCCGGTTCTGTGAGGGGGCTCATAGCAACCTTGGGGCTATTACCTCAAAAAAAAGGTGTGCTATGGGCTCTACTCGACAGGAACGCGGAGGGAAAAGCTCTGCATCCTCAGCACTTCTCCGCGGTTATTTTATTGCCAGAAAACAGTATCACAATCACAGGATCGATCAACACACCGGAGTATTACGATCAGACTACGATGTTCGCATCGTAACAGAGCAATTACCATCATGACGGTCATCAACACCTCAAAACTTGACCGAAGAGAAGCACAGAGAGCCCTCTCAGCCGAACTCGACCGCCACCCCCTGATAATCCTCCTTGGTCCACAGGGAAGCGGCAAGACCACGCTTGCAATCGAACTCATCGACAGCCGGGTGGGCGCGATCTTTGAAGGCAGAGTCAGGAGTTCCCAGCCCGTGATACTGCTTCGGAGGGATGCAATGGAGTCCATGCAGCGGATGGAGGTCGAACACAGGAAACTGCCAATTGAGGGTGCGGATGGAGCCATATACGTGGACGTGAGCATGTATGACGCGCTGAAAGCCACAATCGAGGGCGTCTTCGATGTCATGGAACTCGGGGAGGATGTGCTCGTCTCGCGGATAACAGAACTCGTTGGTGGCGTTTTCGAGGTCCGTGTGATCGAGGTTGTTGCCGATTCCGAGGATCTCAGGGAGAGGCGCATGAACCGGCACAAGGATGCTGCTGCAAGGCTTGAGATGCTTCTTCTAAAGGAGCAGCGCTTCGGGGTGGAGTCGAACATCTGGGGAATCCAGGGGGCGAGAGTCGGGGATATCATAAGCCGGGACTCGGTTAGCCCCTATCTCTCGGGTCAGATATCCCGGACTCCGAAGGACTTCAGCCGGGCGATACCGACGAAGGGGCTAAGTCTCGAGGAATGCCTCCGGGAGATGATTGGTATCGCCAAAAACGAGAAGCTGGAGTCTGGGTTTCTCGTGCTACACCGCGAGGGCGAGCAGCAGGCGATAAGCGACATCCTGGTCGGGAGCAGAGATTCCATAATCGGGGTCACGATGCTCGAACTCTATGTGGGCTACCGGCAGAGGCGGCGGAATCTGCAGGATCGGCAGGTGTATGTGCCTGACATCGAGGGCACAGTGGAACTGATCCACTCCCACATGCAGGGCGACTTCCGGCTGTCAGACGCTGATCGCGGGGGTGCTGAGCGCTTCGGGATCATCGTCTCGGTCGTGGAGCCGGACGGAGGCGTGGATTCCACGAACGAGGCAAGGAGAGAAGAGTTAAGGCAGATACTGTGGTGGTGAGATGTGGCTGGGGTGTTATAGGGGTGGATCGAAAGACTTGAAGAAAAATAAGAGTGAAAGGGGATCTACGATGATTTTAGAAAATTTGACCGACGTTCCATCGACCGACCCGAGCAATCTTATCAGATTAAGGGACAGTGTCTATTCTGCGGACTTGGTTATAAAGTCCGGTCATAAACTGACAACCCCTCCGAGATCAAAACGTTAAATACAGGTCGCAAGTAAGGTAGCAACTCACACGCATCAGGAGGATTCAAATGACAAACATGCTGGAAGTAAACAATATCGCAAAAGAGTACACCATCGGCACAGAAAAGATAAGAGCGCTCGATGGAGTCAGTTTTAACGTAAATGAAGGTGAGATCGTAGGTCTGATAGGGCGAAGCGGCGGCGGGAAGAGCACGCTATTAAATATCGTCCGCGGGTTTGAGGCGTTTGACGAGGGGGCGCTTAAACTGGATGGGCTTCTGGTCACGCCGGACTCTGATAAAGAGGTTTTTTTAAAGCTCAAACAAATTACTGCGATACATCTCCAGCGGTCATTCGCGCTGTGGTCGGATTATGTGGTGAACGACGTCCTCCGGAAGATATACTCGCTTCGGATCGGTTACGAGGGTCTTCCGCCCAAAGACCTCCCCGAGTACGATGCGATGGTGGAAGAGGCGATGGAGTACGTCAGGATGGTCGGGCTTCAAGAGAAGGCAAAGCATGTCGATTACGTCCTGAGCGGTGGCGAGAAACAGCGGGTGATCATAGCGAGACAGCTTGCAAAAAAGCCAAAGATACTCCTGCTCGACGAACCTGCGACAATGGCGTGCCCTGCAACCAAACAAGAGATTCTTGACACGCTTAAGAAGGTGAACAGCGAGACCGGGCTTACCATGCTCTGTGCATCACACCTCCCGGAGGTTCACAGATACCTCGTGGACCGGCTGATATGGCTCGACGGCGGGAAGGTAATCCTCGAAGGCGATCCCGAATACGTGATAGGTGAGTTTTTAAAAGAGATGCCTGATCCGATTCCGCTATCGAAAAGTGAACCGGGCAAGAGAGAGATAGCCATAAAGGTGGAGGATGTTTCGCACAGGTTCTATCTCATATCGATCGGTGGAGAGACGCTCAGATTCGACTCGCTCAACTTCAGCATCAACGAGGGAGAGATCACGTCGATCATAGGTCCGAGCGGCGCAGGAAAAACGGTCCTCTGGAAGATGCTGTGCGGTTTCCTGTTTCCGAAGGAGGGGAAGGTGCTTTACAGGCAAGGTGATGAGTGGGTGAACATGAGCCAGTACCACAGGGAGAGGATGGAGGTCAGAAGACGGACGGGGCTCATGTTCCAGGAGTTCGCGCTAAGCCCACATGAGACGATCGTGAACCAGCTCGCATTCAAACTTGGCGTGAAAGGGCAGCATGTAATAGAGGAGGCGCAAGAACGGGCAGAAGAACTCGGTATAAGCGAGAATGTGCTTGACACGATCTACCAGATTGTGGATATGCCAGAGACCGATGCAAAGGACAAACTCGAATCGCTCGGGTTCTCTCCGGATATCCTTGGCGTGCTATTCCCGCGTTTCCCGCGTACAGAGACCATAAAGTACGCTGAACCGATCTTCGGTGCGCTCGATCTCTCGATGGACGTGCTGGATAAGTACCCGCAGGAGTTGTCAGGCGGCGAGAAGGTGCGGGCGATGCTCGCGATAACGCTTGCGCCGAAGCCGGATATCTTACTGCTCGATGAGCCGTTTGGGGATCTCGACCCGATAACGCTTAGGGATGTCACCAACTCGCTAAAAAGGATCAACGCCGAGTTCGGGACAACGATCCTCCTGATCAGCCACCACCTCGATTTCGTGAGGGAGGTATCCCATCGCACGATCCTGATCGATGGCGGTGAGTTCATCATGGAAGGAAAGCCGGATGCAGTCTGCGATGAACTGATCCAGCGGTCAGGCGCGGTGTATCTGCAGTGAAGTGTGGGTGAAGGTGCATCGATCCGAACGCCCGGGCGCACGCTGATGTGGGCGGCGACGGTCAGGTCACATCCCTCGACACGCTCATGATCCTGCAAGGCTGGCTGGGTGGCGCAATCAATATATGATGTGGCAAAGATATGCCAATTCACAGGCATACATACGCATATAATTTGGTGATATTATGGTGATGAGAACCCTTGAAATCCGTAAAATCCGTTTCTTGGTACCCCATGACAGGATAGATTACGTTGTAAACAGAATAAGAGAGATCAATAAAGCACTGGAGATAACTGTGGACGGCGATGAAGTGCAGGTTGCTGGCGATCTCCACAACACGAAGATGCGTAAAAATATTTTGGAATTATTATGGAGTGAGAGTTATGGGTAGACTGTACCGCGCAATCGAAGTTATGTCGGATACCCAACGCGCATATACGGTCGGTTTTATTGATACAGGCGCAGATAGCAGCGTAATGAGCCGGCGGCTGGCTGAAAGCATGGGAATAGAACTAAAAGGCTGCATCGAAATGGTTTCGGCATCCGGTCATCTGATAGTAGGGCGACAGGCAGAAGTGCATCTGAGAACCCTAACTGACGACATAACCGCGGAACTTGAGATCGGGGTGACTGATGAGCTATTCGATGATGAAATTGATGAGAATGGTGTTGAAGTGATCATCGGACTGGATTTTCTGGAAGAAGTCAATATGAAGATTGTGTTTTGATTAGGTGGTTGGTTCTGGCGTATGTGCTTGTTGCGACAACCGTGTCACATCCTCGGGCGCGCTCATGATCCTGCAAGGCTGGCTGGGTGGCAGCCCCAATTACAGGAAAACTATTAATACTTTGAAGAAAGTTAGAAGAAAGCTAAAATAGGGTGATATTATGGTCTTTCACGTAATGCTAATCCCAACTCTGGGCTGTCCTTCCAATTGCAGTTACTGCTGGAGTTCCGAAGAAGATTCTCCAGTAATGAGCATCGAGACCATCAAGGAAGTGGTTACATGGCTAAAAGATTTTCGGGATGATCAGGTTACCTTCACCTTCCATGGCGGGGAGCCGCTCCTTGCCGGCGCGGAGTTTTACCGGGAAGCGCTGCCATTGCTGGCAGAAGGCGCAAGTCATCTGAAACCGGCTTTTGCCCTGCAGACCAATCTCTGGAAGATGACCCCGGAATTAGCCCGGATTCTGGCGGAGTACAATATCCCGATTGGTTCCAGTCTGGATGGTCCAAAGGAACTTAACGACCTGCAGAGAGGCGAGGGATATTATGATAAGACCATGCGGGGCTATGAAATTGCCCGGGATAACGGTCTTGATGTGAGATTTATCTGCACCTTCACCGCACAATCTGTAAAGTTTAAAGAGGAGATCTTCAATTTTTTCCTGGAGAATGGCTTAACTCTTAAATTGCATCCTGCATTGCCGTCGTTACGTGATGACAGCTCTAACGAATGGGTGCTTGATTCGGAAGAGTACGGGAACTTGTTGATTTTCCTTCTGGATAAATATCTGGAAAATATGGATAAAATTGAAGTTATGAATATCGACCACCTGTGTAAAGGTGTGTTCACACGCAGGGGCACGGTCTGCACCTACGTGGATTGCATGGATAGCACCTTTGCGGTGGGACCTGATGGGAGCATATACCCCTGCTACCGCTTCGTGGGCATGTCCGAATATGTGATGGGTAGTGTCTATGACCATCCCAGCATGGACGATCTCGCCCAATCCGGCGCATGGAAGCTTATGCACCAGTTCAAGGACTATGTGGACAGGGAATGCAAGGACTGTCCTTACATCGATTTTTGTCGAGGCGGATGCCCTTACAATGCTATAGTACCTAACAACGGTGAAGTAAAGGGAGTAGATCCCCATTGTACCGCTTATAAGATGATATTCAAAGAAATAACCGACCGTATCAATCAGGATTTCATGGGAGCCCCTAATATGGCGATGAACCCTTTCCAATCAGAACCTGCCAAGGATGCAAAGCCAGGAATAATGTCATTAATATTTCGCATGATGTGAACGTTCATAAGGTATATTAATCCACATCAGTTTTTTGTAATTTCCGGCAGTGTCTGCGATGAACGTGTGTGACCGCCCTTAAAGACGCTGTTCAGAAACTCCTCCTGCCCGAGACCCTGCTTGCGCGCCATCCTGTGGAGCGCATTCTGGACGCCTGTGCCGTACTGCGCTGCCTTCTTTGGCGCCCATGCCAGTCTGTGCGGGAGGTACTGTTCAGAAACTCTCCTGAGGATGTACTTTCTCACATACCCGCCTTCCTCCTTCTGCATCTTGAGTCGTGTATCGATGCGGCGTGCGACATCAACCACATCGCGGTTACAGATCGGCAGGCAGAGTTCCACGCCGCACAGCTCTGCAACCAGAGCGTCCCGCCCGATCTGGGCAGGGAGTGCAAGCACGTCCTTCTCGAGTTCGATGCCGAGCACCCCATCATCGCAATGCCGCTCGTAACGCTTGTACCCGGCAAAGAGTTCGTCTGCGCCCTGCCCTGTCAGCAACGACCCGGTTCCATGCGCGTGCGCACACCTTGACACGAGATACATGCATATTTCGATCCCTGCCACAACAGGGTTCGTGGTTTTTATCGCATGAAGCACCAGCGGGATCGCTGATTCGATATCCGCTTCGGTACACTCACATATCCGCAGCCGATCCTCCATCCCGAGCAGTGCTGCTGCCTTCTGCGCATGGTTTATGTCATGAGAGCCGTGCATCCCGACCGCGTACAACTCGATATCAGGATCTATCGATGCTGCGATGGCTGCGATGAGTGAACTGTCGATGCCACCTGAGAACGCAACTCCTATACGACCCCGGTCATGCATGCACAATTGCACAGCATCCTTAATGCACGCTGTAAGGCAACGGATTGCTTCTGCTTCATCGGTCTGCATTCTCACCACTCACGATCTGGATTGTGTTCATCCAATAGACATTTTGTTCGATCACATCGAATCCGGCATCCCGTATCATCGAAGGTAGATCCCTCCTGATGAAATCTCTTGCAGTCGCTCCTTCCACAAGCATCCATACCTTGAGTAAAAGCACAGCTAGCGTGCGTTTTGGGTACGCATAATCAAGAACGATGATCTTCCCACCCAGCTTTAGTACCCTCTGCATCTCGCGAAGCACATTCATCTGCACAGGATGCGGCATCTCATGTAAGCCAAAGGTCACAGCTGCGCGGTCGAAGTATCCGTCAGTATAAGGAATCTCCTCGGCATTGGCGTAACAGAACCGTATGTTATCTTCGCTCTTGTTTTCTGCTTTCTTAAGCATATTTTCGGATAGGTCAACGCCCACCACCTCTCCGTTACTCCCTATCTCCTCTGCAATCATCGCACACAACGTACCGGTCCCGCAGCAGACATCCAGAACCTTTTGACCCGGCTTCAAATCCATTTTATTGATGGTGAGCCTTCTCAAGCCCTCTTCTCCGCCGAAGAAGGAGGCGATGAATCTGACAAGAGGGTCGTATATACATGCGATCCTGTTGCAATCCTCCCTGTAATGCTCTGGCTTTTCCATACTCAGGATTATGTTTCCGGAAGATATATGGTTTGACATCATCTGTTGCAGAAAGCGTTCTTTGGCAAAACAATTTAAATATAAAGAAGTATAAGTGATAATCACTAACACGAGAGGGATGTTAATGGCAAAAATATTCGCAAAGAACCTGTCAAAGAAGAACGTAATGAGCAGTGACGGATCGATACTTGGTACACTGTACAAC
>JAUWCK010000268.1 GCA_030609345.1 Methanosarcinales archaeon
CTCCTTGCTCGCGTCTCTCTCGCTCTTGTAGGCATACAATATATCGCGTATCTTCGTGCCGTTCATAGGCTTTCCAGAGATCTCTTCGATGAATATCCATAGGTCTTCATCCGCATTTCTGAATGGTACTGTTACAATTCGGGTCATGTGGTTGTAAGTTATAAGTTATAACTAATAAACTTATCGGTTGAAAATTTGCCATCTCTGCGTATGTCCTGCCGCTGTGCTTACCGAACTCGATTTTATGTGAGTCCCAGTTATGAGAAGGGAGATCGCCGGATACCGCGATCACAGCTTCTTTCAGAGCCTTGAAGTTGAAGCCCACACCCTCTATCTGCTTCTTATATTTCAAGAGCAGCGGTGCGATGGGGATCATGTCCGGATACGACCCCCGGACTGTCAATGAGTCCGGCTTGTTGAAGCCCTGTGCGTCCTGTTCCTGCGCCCCATCACAGACTTCGAGAAGTGCGTCTGTGATCTGTGTCAGGAGGGTGATGTGTTCGTTTGTCATCGAACCCACCTCATCCAATTCAAGATAGTAAACTCAATTTTATGTGCTTTCGCAAGATGCCTTGCAAATGCCGGAAAACTCTTGAATACCGGCGCATCACAATTAACGTCTGTGCATTGCCATCTGCAATGGTTATCTACCCCATCATAAGGAGGGTAATAGTCATACGATACGCCCATGTTATCCAGAATGTCTTTTCTGAATTCTGCAAGCGTTTTTTTGTGTGTTGTCATTGTTGATTCACGTCCTGTAAGTTTGCGCGTCCCACGCATCTTACATATATACTGTTGGTGTGGGAGTATATAAAGGTTGCGGTGTGGATCATCATTTCAACCATGCTGTAACGAATCCTAACGCCTCGAATTGGCATTCGATCCGGTAACATAGCTCGCTTGCTACTGCGTCCTCGATTCCCGCTGGAGTCTTCTCGATGGTGATCCGCCGTACCGTCGCGGGGAACGTGTCCCTGCCACACAGGAATACTGCCTTGCCTCCGAGATTCCATATTTGCGTCCCGCCTATTCGTTTGCGCCAAAACTGCGTGTAAGCTCTGCGCTCGAAAAATACGCCTGTCTTACGCTGCTCTGCTACTTTTTGAGCCAGATATTTCTTTTTGATCATGAACGAAAGTGTCATTTATTGCCTCCGAGTTTATCGGCAGCGCACATGACGGAATCCTTGTCTTGGTTCAAAGATTCCGACCGCACGACCTCACGATTGATCATCCCTTTTTGAGCCTTCCGCACTTCCCACCATGCCATGTAAGGATATGCCAGCGGCAATATAAGGAGAATAAAAAGTTCTCTGATAAGATATAGATTTTCTATCATATCTCCGGTAACATTTACAATATTCTCCCACATCCGGAACCGATGATAATACATCGATTCAAAGATGTTCATCTTCGCAATGTTGCTGGGACATAGCCGTACCCGTCCATTATCCTTGATATATTCTTTCATCAGATCACCCGCGGGCATATCATCTCGCCATCATCAACCATGAGATCATATCTTCGCCCGTTCGGTACGCTTATCGTGACCCGTACCAACTGGGATCGGTTGAATGATGCATCAGTCACGATGCCGCCTACAAGGTCGTTTCGTTCGACCATCAGATCACCTCAACCCGCAGCGTAACGGTAGCTTTCCTGCCGTCGTCAAGCTCAGTGACTCCGACATCCATTTCCAGCCCCTCCACTTCTTCATTGAATCCCCGGAGGATCTGGCGGTACGTTGCTTGCAATTCGTCTTCCATCAGATCACCCTTGCTGCCTTTCGCGTCGAGCCAATGATATCGATGGTGTCACGCGGCACTGCCTCATCAAGCACCCACAATAGATACTTGATTTCAGTAAGCAATGCCAACTGCACCCGCTGTTCGTCTCCGAAACTGAGGTAGTTGTTGTGGTGGGCTGTGGTCTCGATCTCTTTGATTTCCGCGGTTGCAGCCGCAACTC
>JAUWCK010000201.1 GCA_030609345.1 Methanosarcinales archaeon
AGTATGACACATATCAGGCGAAGAGAGCTGAAGCGAAGAAGATCGCAGACACGATCACGAAATAGAACACACATGGATGACGCGCAGCAGATGACCGACCACTTGGGCAGGAGATGATGCAATACTCCCCTTCATTCCAACCTGCGATGACCCCATGGCGACCACGACCTACCTTGCGTTTTGGGTACTCATTACAGGGATCGGCATTGGCACGGGTGCGCTGCTTTGGTGGATCAGGCGGGAGATCAGGAGGATAGACATGCGGATAGACGGGCATGATACGTTTGTATCAGAGACCTCAATGACTATCGCAGACATGAGAACTGATATTGCGGTGCTCCGAAAATCCGTTGAAAACATCGAAGCGGATGGGAAGGAGACAAAGGCATCAATCGCAGAAATCAATAGGACTTTGCGCGACTGTTTCACACAACGATGACAAAAGTAATCCCTACCTGCGACGACAAACTGCCTAAATGATCGGCGGATACACAAATGACGACCACCCCCCTAACGAAAAAAGAAGTAACCGACGTGCTTGATCTGTCAATGCGCAAGTTCGTCGAATTGAATCTTAAGTACATCAAAGAAGTGCGAAACGGCAAGCTCTTCGTAGTGAAGAATCCGCTCGACTGCCCCCTGGCGCAGTGGGTGATTTACCACGACAGCAAGTGCAGCCGCCAGATGGTGCCGAACACGGAGGCGTGCCCTCTGTGTGGCAGCCCTGTGTGTCCGGACTGTATGAATCATAATGTAGAAATCATTTCGAGGGTCACTGGCTACCTTTCAACAGTATCCGGATGGAATGAGGCAAAGCAACAGGAATTCAAGGATCGCCAGAGGTATACTCCATGAACCATATCGAGATGACCCACGTCTGCGCAGACTGCACGAAGGCGGGCGACTGCGACACCGCCCGTAAGGATGGCGTATGCCGCCTTATCTGGAAAGACTTAAGTACCCCGCCCCCAAGTACGAACCCGTAGCATTCAGGCAAGGAGCTTTTTCGATTCCACCCTTGTCAATCCGGACAGGATGTGCAAGTCCCGTGTATCTGGTATGCCTCCACGGGTTTCCTGTCCGGTCGCTTTTTTCCTGGAGATGTATGCCCAAGCGTCTCACAGGCTACGCATCGAGCAGCCGCCATCCCCTCAAAGTCCCGCATGTTCTATCCGATCAGACGAAAAGAAGCCGTCTAATGCCTCCGACGATTTTACAGCAAAGCCCAAACATGATCCGAGCAGCCGGAAAGCTCCGCTACACGATTTCACCGGAAGAAAACGCTGGAAAAAAAGAAGATGCAGTTGTAAAGAAATCCTTAACAACTGCAAGACGTACTCACACTATCTTCTGTTGCATCTCAGACGAAAGCGGCTCAAAGCGTAGCTGCATATCCCGATCCCGCATAGCGATCACTTTAGCATCCTCATGATGAGCGATACCAAGTTTCTCCGCAGTAAGGATCAATCCAAACTTAAACGTCATTGATATATCCACTATGTCTTCTATCTCGTAGCCGTTCTCAGTCTCGAGTGTGACGGTCTTCCGTCCCTTCATAACGACCGTAACACCGCTCTTATCTCCATTGTCCACTACCTTAACCGGACCTACGATCAATTCAGTTTCAATACTTTCGCTCATCCTGTCACGCCCTCTTTACTCTCTCTCGGTGGTCCGCATCCTTCGGTCGATTCCTGCTACCCGATATCGCCTGCCTGAACATCCCGTCCCGAGTCGTGATCACGATGCCGGTCTTCGCCTCGTCAATCCGCATCTCAATCTTCAGATCCTTCCCGAGCGCCCGCAGGTGCAGCACCTCATCCGGTCCGCCCTCAAGATTCAGGATAGCGTGATGCGGATGTTTAAGATATGGTTGCATGTGCATCTCAATCATCACCCTCGTCGCCCATAAGCCTTGCGAACTCGCTTCCGATATCGCCAGATGCGATCCGCCCGGATCGATGCGGCTCCGGTCTCGATCTGTGCATCAACCGCATCAACCGCATCCTTGCAGAGGTCTACCGCCCTGTCGAATATCCCGCCCCGGATCGCAGAGTGAATCAGGGTCATGCCTCACCCCACGCAACACGCACACCCCGCTTCTCGCTCTGCTCGAAGGTGTCCGTAATCGAGGAGATGTTCACGAGCTCGTCATCCTCGATCACCCGTGCATCAACCATCGCATCAAGGACAAACTTGATGCCGGCACGCACGTTGTCAGGATCACGGGACCTCTTATTCTCGATCCACGTCGCCGCAACCCATATCCGCTTATGCGGGATAGCAGGGATGCACCCTTGAATCAGAAGCTCTTCCTTTATCAAGCGATTAAACTTCTTCTTCATCACAGAGTATGCAGTAGTCCTCTTCTTTGTGCTCGAATTGTAGACCGTCCCCGCCGCCCGCAGGATGTCATTCAACCCCGGCAGCCCGAACGGAAGCTCAACGGTCATGGCTTCGCTCATACGTCTACCTCCGGCTCGGAAAGTACCTGTTTCGGATCGATCCTGTCAACCTTCTTCTCCACGACCTCCCGGATGTACTCCGACGTTGTGAGGCTGAACATACCCGCAGCGATCTTGATCTGTTCCCATGTCCGATTCGTGTACCGGACGGTCTTGCAGATTGGGTACTGTGTGGTCATGCCAGCACCCACATAAGTTCTCGTATCTGCTCTTTGCTTTTCATGTTCTCATCTCCAGAAGAGCGCAGCCGCAACCTTAATACACTCATGAATCACATAAGCAGTGGGGTTCATCGGCTGAGCGGTTTCATCGCCCGCTCGGCACTCTTCTACTTATAACTTTGGTGTACCAGTACTTAAGTTTTCTGGTGTACCAATTCCCCACAAACTATAAGTACTCCCATCGCCAACCTACCAGCGATCAACCTTTCCTGTCCGGCGGGGTCACTCCCTGCCGGCGCCCCTCTGGCTTGCCGGCGGGTGGAAAGCGCCAGAGGTATAAGATGAACCTAACCTCACAATGTGTAGCGAACGCTACCAACACTTCTCAAAAAAGAAGTACGAACATCACACACCCCCTCAAGACCCCAAGTACGAACCCAAAACTTTCGTACTTGAGTATACTATCATTTCTAAAGCTCGGTCTCAATCCAGCAAAGATCGCCGCTAAACTCGGCATTCCAAAACAGACGCTCCAATACCATCTATCCAAGATGAAGCG
>JAUWCK010000101.1 GCA_030609345.1 Methanosarcinales archaeon
AGTGGTACGACACGTATGGCATCCCGCCAGAGGTCACGAAGGAAGTGGCAGACAGCGAGAAGATCGGCATCGATCTTCCTGATAACTTCTATTCGATGGTCGCAAGCACCCATGCCGCCGCACCGGCAGAGGTCGCAGAAACGCCTTATGCAGAGTATGCAGACCGGCTAAAATTCCTTCCGAAAACGTTACGCTTATTCTACGATGAACCGTCCAGTATAACATTCGAGGCGGTGGTGCTCAACGTCTTCGATAACCAGATCGTCCTTGACCAGACGTTATTTTATCCTGAAGGCGGAGGACAGCCCGCAGATCATGGAACGATCGCAGCGCCAGACCTTGTTCTGCGTGTGGTCGATGTACAGTCTGCAAACGGGATCATCCTGCACAAGGTCGACGAACCGGAAGGAGACCTGACGTATCTGGTAAAGAAAGGCGATATCGTCAGTGCTACGATCGATTCGAAACGGAGGTTAGCACATACCCAGCACCACACAGCCACGCACATCGTGAACCACTGCGCAAAGGTAGTTCTCGGGGATCATGTGTGGCAGACCGGGGCACAGAAATCGGAGACGAAGGCGCGTCTTGATATAACGCATTTCAAACGGATCACAGATGAGGAGTTCTATGAGATCGAGCGGCTCGCAAACGAGGAGGTTATGAAGAACCAGCGCGTGTATTGCGAGTGGATGGACCGGATCGATGCCGAGAAGGAGTATGGCTTTGTCCTGTATCAGGGCGGCGTTCCGCCGGGAAGCGATATCAGGGTCGTTCGGGTCGGCGGTGACGTGGAGGCGTGTGCCGGAACGCATCTTCGGTACACAGGCATGATCGGGCAGATCAAGCTGCTGCACACCGAGCGGATACAGGACGGCGTCGAGCGGATCGAGTTCGCTGCCGGAGCAGCAGCAGTGCTTGCGTCCCAGGCGCGGGATAATATCCTGAACTCGGCGTGCTCAATTTTCAGGGTACCTCCTGAAAAACTCCCTGACGCGGCTGACAGGTTCTTTACCGAGTGGAAGGAGCTTTCAAAGCAGAACACTCGGCTAAAGGAGGAGCTTGCCTCTGCACTCGTGGGCAACATGGTTGCGGGCGCAAGATCGGCAGGAGACATCAGGATTACATCATACATCAGCACAGATGCGGACATGCAGGAACTGATCAAGATCGCAGGAGCGATGCGCGAGGTTCCGGATATGATCGCATTCGTGGGCAGCACTCATGATGGTGGAAAGGCAGTGGTCTCGGTCGGCAGGGGTGCGCGGGCGAGCGGATTTGATGCAGGAGCGATCGTGCGCGAGATCTGCAAAGAGATCGGCGGCAGCGGCGGCGGAAAGCCGGATCTTGCACAGGGCGGCGGTCCCGATGCAGGTAAGCTTCAGGAGGTCTTTGATGCGAGGGTTGACTCGATCGTGGAGCGCGGCGAGGGATAGGCGGGAAAAAGTATATGTCTTTGAAAAGAAATATTCAATCTGAATGCCAAGAAAAAGGGTGTTTATATCACATTGTGAAAATAACATGGGCCCGACTGATTATGCAATCCGTATAATTGATCTCATTGGCTGTATTCCTGTAATTACTGAAAGAGAACCAAAACTTTCAAGAAGTGTGTCAAATTTAGTTTCCGCCTCCATGGATTCTTGTGATGCTGTTGTCGTTATTGCAACACCCGACGGTGATGGCACAAATGGTAAAGGACCTTCCCAAGGTGTTCTTGTAGAAATTGGACAATTACAAAAAATTGGTAAATTCAATGGAAAATATTTTATTATCAAAGAAGAAAGTGTTAGTTTAAGTCCAATGATTCCTGAAGCACGATACAAATTTAGTAGGTCAGACTATGCTCCGATAGCGGAAGCAATACTTATAGAATTGGGAAGTATGGATATATTTAGGAATTACTTTGAACTCCCCGGAAGTGACTACATGATTCATGAGTTGATGGGAACACTTTCCCAATTAAAGGACTTACGTAAGAAGGGAGCACTTACAAAAGAACAGTTTATAGAATCTAAAGAAAATTTAATTAGAACGGCCGTGGAAGAACAAACAACGGGGGTGTTATAGACGAACTCAAATATGGAACGGATTCGATACCTAACGAAGAAAGCCCAAAAAAGCGTAATAACCCCCGAAGAGCGGGATGAGCTAGCTCATCTACTTGGACGCAACCCAGTGGAATTTCAAGAACCCAATGGTTTAGATATGTTGATAAGTATCGCTTTGGTCGCCATCGCCGCAGCAATTATTCTTTGGTTGTTAAGTGAAAGTGAGTAATGGCTTTCGACATAACTTTGAATTTATCTTGAATTATATTTCAAAGATAGTTTTTTATTAGTAATTTCAAAATGCGATGGTTGACTCAATCCTGAAGCGCGGCGAGGGGTAAGCGGGCGGATGAATTGCCAGCCCCAATAGCCACAACAAAGTCACACCCCGCCCTTGCAGAGCTCCCCTGACTCCATATCCTCTTCATAGAAGTCCCGCTCCGTCTTGAGTCCGAGAAGGAGCTGCAGCCGTCTCTTCGTATACTTCGGGATCAGTTCGAGCGTTCGTTTCAGATACCACTTCGGGTACCTTCTTATGATGTTATTTGAGAGATACCAGTCCAGATTATAATAATCGATATTCATCTTCCAGATGATGTGCTGGAGTTCATCCGTGCTCAGATGCCGTGTCTTCACATTCGCATAGATCCCGTCGTATTTTGTGACGTCATCGGTATTTGTAACGAGCCCCATCTCGATTAACTCCTCGCGAAGCACTGTTTTCGGGTACGGAGTCATGATATAGAAGATCGGGACGTCAAGTTTCAGTTTCTTTGCAAGTTCGAAGTTTCGAAGTATATCCTCTTCCGTATCGTCCGGATTCCCGCTGATGATCCCGCCCGATACGATGATCTTGTGTTCGTGGAGATACCTGACCGCTTTCTCCGAGTCTGATGCCATCCCGGTCTTGCCGAACAACTCGATGTTTCGCGGGAGGGCGTTCTCGATTCCGAGAAATACGCCATCGAAGCCCGCCTTTGCCATCAGGTCCACAACCTCCTTGCTCTTCGCAATCCCGCTGGTGCTCGCCTGCGTCTGGTAGTAGATGTCGTCGAGCCCGGCATCGATTATTGCCTCGCAGATACGTTTCATCCTCATCGGATTGAGCGTGATGTTGTCGTCCACGAAGAATATGTTCTCTGCGCCGTGATCCTTCGCATCCTGGATATCCTTAATCACGCGGTCGATCTCATACGTCCTGAAACTGCGCCCGTACATGCGGTCGATGCTGCAGAACTTGCAGCCCTGCGTGCAGCCCCGGCTCGTCTCGACGACGTCCACCGGATGTGTGAATCCGTAGAATCCCTTCTTGATCAGTCTTGCATCCCTGTCAGGAAGGCGGATATCTGCAAGATCGAGAAGCGGGCGGGCTGGGTTGTGCACCATCCCCCCGTTCTCCTTGTAGGATAGACCAAGTATCCCGGCGTATTGCTGATCCGGGATGGCTTCGACCAGTTCCCGAAAGGTTCCCTCGCCTTCGCCGCGTGTGATAAAATCGATGTACTCGATGTCAGGGCTCTCTCCGATCTCCTTGTACTCAAGCGTCGGGTGGTAGCCGCCGAAGACGGTCGGGATGCTGCTGTCGCATTCCTTGACGGTCTTTGCGACCTCGAGCATCCCTCCATACTGGAAACTCATGCAGCTCAGACCCACGAGATCGATGTGGTACTTCCGTATGGTTTCGCGCACGAATTTATGCGGGTCTTTTGTGACGTTTAAGTCGGCTACCTTGACGTCGCAGACATCGTTTATGTTTCCGGCGATGGACGTGATCCCGAGATTCGGGATTCTCGCAACGAAATCGAAGTCGTGCTGGACATCAGGTGAGGCGAGTAGCAGGACGTTTATGGTAACACCTTCTTTTCGTACTTGGGCATTTGCAGGTTTTGAGATATTAACCTGTCGTGAGGGATGAGAGGATGGCGCGATAGCACATTCGCTCATTTTTAAGTCAGTTTACCGATAAGCCTACACGAGCTCCTTTTTTAAGATATCTGCTGCCTTCAATCCGTCTTGTGTGATTCGAACTCTGTAAGATGCTATGCCAGATGCACTTTCTTCTTTACTCACTCTGGTTATCTCGATATAATCCAAAATCTCGAGAAATCTGCAATTCTTCTTCACGGTGTCGTAATTCGTTCTGACGAGCTGCGACAGATTATAATATGTATGCACTTTTCCATCCGATAAAGCCTTCAAAATCTCTATTTTCTTTCTATCGCTGATTAGCAGGTCTGTCATGTGTGCATACAATTCTGTTGTGCACACGATAGGAACAGAAACCTTTTAAGAAGTAATTCAGTAATATGCAGTGCACACTACAATTTAGTAATCAAAAGAGAATCCAACGCAAAAAGGCATATCATGGTTCACACTATAAGCGGAAAGAATTCGGAACGTAAAGCAAGCCAAAAGCGGGGCTTTCATCTTTTCCAGAGTGGGGGTAGATGGGAAATGAATATCATAAAAATAGTGATTGGTCTGCTCTTTTTGGCAGTTACATCCCCCGGACTGGCTATCGGGGATGATACCAGTGGTACCACAACCTATTCGGTTCTGGAGGGAAACTGGGTTATAAAAACCGATGCGCCTACTGCAGGTGGCTATGGAGAAGCGGTTGTCAGTACAGCAACCAACATTTATGTTGCTCGTTGTTTTGATGCCAGTTCTGATCCAGCATTCTGGCGTTATGACCCAGAGATGGAGAATTGGGAGATGATGAATACATCAGGACTTTCCACCGGGGCATTTAGAAATGGCGCGGCTATGACGTGGGACTATGACGATCACATATACGCCCTGTTTGGCGGCAGATATGATGATATCAATCGAACACTGTTTTATCGGTACAGTCTGTCAAACGACATCTGGGAGCGGCTGGCAGACACGCCCAATGGGCAGGGCGCGGGCGATGCCATAACGTGGTCGGAATATGATGGTCATGTCTACGCTATGATCGGCAGCAATGCACGCGGAACGGTATTTGCGCGTTACAGTCAGGATTCTTGGGAAACTCTGGCGTTTAAT
>JAUWCK010000105.1 GCA_030609345.1 Methanosarcinales archaeon
GTCGTTGAAGTACAGAAGTGTTGATGATACAGCCTGTGCGCCACGGAGTGCACCGCAGTTCACCATCGTTGCTGCCATCGTACCTGCTGCGCAGTACGCGTTCCACATGCACACATCGTTTGCCTTGTAGACCTTGTATCCCGATGGCATCGTCTTGTCAACAGCGATAACGCCGTCATCGAGTGCACGTCCGACAGTCTCCTGGACAACGGTACCGATCGTTCCGGTCTTGCCGTGGTTCTTGACCATGTCGTACACCATGTTGTTTGCGTTTAATCCCTGATATGCCAGCGCAAGTAACTGGTATCTTTCAAAGAGACCAATTGCCTGTCCCATCTCGAAGACTCCGCAGTGCTCAAGAATGCTTGAGATTGCAGCGCAGTTCATCGCGTTTCTCTGGGAGAGCATCGCAAGGTGGTTTGCCATGATGTTTCGAAGAGCAAAACCCAGACCCTCATCGTTCTGTGGAATGCTAAGAACTGAAAGCACGTTTCCGCCCTTCATGTCCATCGTCTGTGGGTACGTTCCCCAGACCGCGTTCTTTACATAAGGCGTGTCATACAATCCGAGATTGTACTCCTCGCGCAGTGCTTCAACAAGCGCTGCTGCCGTGCAGGTCATTCCGGCAACGTATTCAGCGCCGGCTTCGATTCTCCTGGTTGGTGCTGCAACTCTCATGAACTTCCCGCCGCCAAGAACCGTAACTTCAGTGTCGTCACCCTTTTCGACCTGAATCAGTTCCTTGACTCGTGCAGCAATCTTGTCTGCCTTTGCTGTCGGATCGATGTCTACTTCACGGCCCGGAATGTTCCGGCTCTGTCCGCCGTAGCTTGCGTTCTTGCATGCCTTCTCAATACCGGCGAGGTTAACAGCTACCGTTCTCTTAACGGTATTAACCATGCTCAGAATAGCCGAGTTCTTGAGTGGACTTACAGCCTGAAGATCGACGCCGCTCTTCAGCAGTTTTCCTCGGTCATCATAGAGGTCTATTGTATCTGCCACGTTATGTTCCTCCTATAGTGTTTATCCAGGAAACCCATCCCACGCACCACCACGGCGCAAGCCCGATATCGAAATTTGTTACATGCTGCCCTGCCTCATGGGCAGACATGTGCGGGCGTATGGTCTGAAATTTCTTGGTGCGCATTACCTTGAGCACATGATATATAAACTTTTTGTTTCTACATGATTATACATTAAGGATTTGAGTAATACTATATAATATGCAAGTGACACTGTCCGGGTTTTCATCGGTCGAAAAGTCGCTGTATAGGTACACCTATCGAATTGCTTGATGTGGCGCTGCCTGTGCTACCATTGTGCCACCATCTTGTGCGGCGTTCGCGGCTCATAGATTCGGAGCGCAAACATTCTGGCACCGGCACAATCAGAAAATCCAGTGAAATCGCTATATCTATAAATTTTTACCGCAGAGCACGCGGAGAACGCTGAGGATCGGATCGGTTTTAAAACTCTGCGCCCTCAGCGTTCTCCGCGGTGATAAATCACTGGATTTTTAGACCGTGCCTCTGGCACCATCCGGTAAAACTCATCTTGTCGCCTCTCTGATCTCACATCTCGTGCAACCCCTAACCGATCTCAGCCATCTCCATAAAGTACTGCTTGATGAGATCCCGGTTCTCTTCAGGCAGTCTGTCGATGTAGGTCTCGGACGACACAGGTGTTGCAGCATACACGGTCCCTGAAATGAAACTTATTGGCGCGGATTCTATCCTGCGGGAGCTGTGCCCGACGCCGGCATCCGAAAACATCACCAGTTCGATGTTTGTGCCCTCGATCACTGCAACCGACGGCTTGCCGTATATCTCTGCATCGCCTCTACCTGAACCGGACTCGGACCCAAGTTCGCTCATCAGTTGCTGCTGATGCGCCTCATCCGCAGCTTCCTCCCGCTCCTCATCAGTTGGCGGCATGATTATGGACTCGAGCTCTTCAGGTGTTATGAAACGGGGCGCGTCTGGCGACGATACAAACATTAGAAGAGACATCAACACAAGAGATGCTGCCGCCCGGAAGATTATCCCTTTTTTGCTGATGATCGCCGACCTTCTGACAGATACTGCGTCGATGGACACTCCGTCTGCCAGATCGTCCACAACGATGCCTGATGAGTCCGCGTTGTCATAAGCAGTGGGGAGCCGCTCCCTGAGCAGAGGATACGCATCACCGATGGATCTGATGACACTCAGCGGTTTCCTGCGGATGTAAAGCAGGGCGGTGATAACGATCGCTGGGATAAGAGCGGCTATGGCGGTGCACACCATCTTCATGCGCACGGGATATTCGAGCAGAGTGAAATCATAAGAACTGTACCGTGCGAAGATGACCGGTGCGCTGACGTAGAGCAGCAGTGTATAGAAGAGAAGGAAAATGAGGAGCAGATTCAATAGACCCCTGCAATACCGGTGCCTGCGGGATGTTTTTTCGAGTTTCAGGACGACATCTACGAATGGGCGCATCATCGGTTCAATAGTTGGGCTTGCACAGATTAAAGGTTATCTATTATAGGGTCTGCCGGCATTCGATTCCGGTAGTGTACCAGAGCGCCGGATCGCATCTGCTATTTCATCCACGTAAGTGTACGTAAGTGTAACTTCGGCAGACCTGGAATCGGATCCGATCATGCGAGGTGCAGAGGAATAGCACCTCTGCACCTCGATTGATCATCTTTGCTTATATCACACCTGATCCAGAACCTCTTTGATGAACCTGCCCTCGCCGACGTTCGCAATCACATTCCCAAGCCTCTCACGACCCGGCTTTGTCCTGTACTTGACAAACGTGCTTGCAACGGCATCGATCAGCTTTGGAATCTCCTCTGCTGTGCAGAACGACTTCAGAAGTATTCCGTCAGCAGGTCGTCTCGCATCGTTTGCGCCGATTCGCATAGTGTATCCGCGCTCCTTCTCGATTACAGCTTCGTTCGGACATCCCCTGATGCACCATCCACAGGATACGCACTTGTCTTTGTCAATTACTGCCTTTCCAAGAACGATTGAGATCGCATCGACCCTGCAGAGTTCGGCACACCGCCCACAGCCGTTGCATTTCTCATTGTCGATCTCAGGGCGCACCTGCCCGATCAGACCGATGTCGTGGCGCTTGGCTCGCACACAATCGTTAGCACAGCCTGCGATACCGATCTTCATCTTGTGCGGCGTCAGTTTCTGCGCAAACGCCATCGTGAGCTCTCCAGAGAGTTTCTTGGTCTCGACAAGTCCTTCCGTGCAGTAATCCATCCCAACGCACGATGAGACATAGCCCATCCCGATCGTTGCAAGCCCGCTCGCATAGATCTCGCTCATCAGTGTGTCCACGTTCGTGCCGGGAACGCCCTGAATCTCGACGGTCTGCCTTGATGTAATCTCGAGTGTCCCATCGCCGTACTTCTTAGCAAGTTCAGCCACTTTCGCAAGTGGATCTGCGCCCATCAGTCCTGAATTGGTCTTTATCTTGACATAGAACGTGCCTTTGGTCTCGCCCACGATGCCGGGATAGTCTGATGCCCAGTAGAACTTGACCTTCTTCCCTTCACCGAGCCTACGAGCAAGTTCCCATTTGAACCGCTGCATCTTCAAGCCCGCAAACTCCTCAATCCGGTGGAGATCGACATCCGGCTTTGTCTCGATGTATCCTGCTTCCTCTGCTGCTTTGATTAGCTCGACACCTTTTTGCGTCCTTCCCATGAGCGTCGTCCAGCCCTTGCCAGAGCCCATGAACCCTGCCGAGATGTCAGAGAGTTTGGAGACCGCATCCCTGCATATCACGCAGCCGTCCTGAACACAGCCCGCATTCCACAGATCGTTGAGATCGAATTCGTAACTGCCTGAATCGGTCGTCACAACCAGTTCATCGAGGTGTATGGCGGCTCTCCGGACCTCGCTTATGTCCACGCCCTTCTCTTTCATGAACACTGCCAGTTTGTCGTAGTTGAAGTTCTCGGTGCAGAACAAGCCGATAACGTAAGCGATGTTCGGAACCTTGATTCTCTCACCGTTCTCGCCGACCTCAAAGCCATGCGCCATCATACCAGGGAAGAACTGGGTCTTCCGAACCCCGTAGACGTGGCATGGCAGCCCGACCACAGCGGCATTCGTGATGTCGCCCGCGTCCTTGATCGCGGAGAGCACAGGAATTGCGGAGTATTTCGAGCCAGCAGAATCGAGCAGTTCATCCTTTGACCTGACGACGCGTGAACTCGGTTTTCCTGCGTCACCGGTTGCGATCACACCATCGATCAAGCCATTGTCCATACAGTACGAGAGAAGAGCGGTCACAGCGCCGCCGTCCTGTCCAGCCTCCAGTACCTGCGGGTCGGTCGCCCGTGCCGCAACAAGCGTTTCGTACTGTCCGAGCAGTGCTGGCGGTTTTGCCTTGAAGCCAAAGATATTCGGACCGATCTTTGCTGCAAAGGTAACCACGCGCTGGCAGACGTCCTTACACGCGCCCTGCCCGTTTCTCGGACACTCCTCCTTCAATGCGGGACCGTCTTCCCGAAACTCGATTCTATCGTTCGGACAGACCGCGGCACATGCGCCGCAGAATGTACATAATCCCGCGTCGACGACCTCGTCTCGCAGGAACCATTTATATTCTTCGTTTGTCATGATATTCGCCCCTCGTAGGGTTTTGTTGCATATTATGCTTATGTCTTTTCGTTGTCCACACCCCTATATAAAGATTTCGTAATATCCTGACGGATTTCGTTACACAATATTTTTATACCGTCAAGACATAGTGATAACTATGGAAGATCATCGCAATCACGGAATCAGGTGCTGGAGAAAGGAGTCGTGCGAGGGCCTACTCGAAACGCTGGCAGTCGATGACCTGGACCTGAAGATCATCCATATATTGAGCGAGAACGCGAGGATGAGTAATGTCGATATCGCAAGCAAGATCGGTGTGAGTGAGGGAACAGTCAGACGAAGAATTGCCGAGATGGCTAAAAATAATGTAATCGAAGGTTTCATCTTACTTCTTAATTGCGAA
>JAUWCK010000214.1 GCA_030609345.1 Methanosarcinales archaeon
ATGCGGAGATTCGCGCGGGAGAACCGGATCAAGTTCTACGAGAACGGCGACGGCGTATGCCACCAGATCGTGCTCGAACGGCACGCAGCCCCGTACAAGGTAATCATCGGCGCTGATAGCCATCCGTGTACACATGGCGCACTCGGCGCGTTTGCGACAGGCATGGGATCGACTGACATGGCAGCGATCATGGCGTACGGGAAGGCGTGGCTGAAGGTGCCAACAAGTTACAGGATCGAGGTTACCGGGAACCTTGGTGCGCATGTCTATTCGAAGGATGTTTTCCTGTATCTCTGCGGCAGGATCACCGCGGACGGTGCGACATACATGTCGATGGAGTTTCTCGGGGACTCAGTGGACGATATGAGTGTGGAGTCAAGGGCTGTTATGAGCAACATGGCGATCGAAGCAGGCGGGAAATGCGGACTCTGCGCTGCTGATGAGAAGACACGCGAGTTTCTTGCGCGTTACGGAAGATCTGATGAGTACGCGCCGCTCACCTCCGATCCAGAGGCGGATTACGCATCCGAGATCGTGATTGCCGCAGGTGACATCGAGCCGCAGATCGCTGCCCCGCATCGCGTCGACAACGTAGCCCCGGTGAGCAAGTACGCTGGAGTGCCGCTTGATCAGGTCTGCATAGGATCGTGCACCAACGGGAGGATCGAGGATTTGCGAATCGCCGCACAGGTACTTAAGGGGCGGAAGGCGGCTGAGGGGACGCGGCTCGTGGTGTATCCTGCAAGCAGGAGCGTGCTCTTGCAGGCGATCTCAGAGGGCGTGATCGCAACACTCGTTGAGGCAGGTGCTGCCGTATGCGCGCCCGGATGCGGATTCTGTATCGGACGGACAGTTGCGCTCGGAGACGAGGAGAAGGTGCTCTCGACGCAGAACAGGAACTTCAAGGGCAGGATGGGGAACAACAATTCGGAGATCTATCTGTCATCGGTCGAGACTGCCGCGGTGAGCGCGATTCGGGGGGAGATCGCGGATCCGCGATCATAATGGCAGTTGAAAGTCCGAATGGAGATTGTATACTGATGGCAAAGATTCCAAGATTCAGGACGGAACAAGAAATGCGGGAATTCTGGGATACCCATGATTCAGCCGAATATTTTGAAGATATGAAAGATGATGAGGTAGAGGTTGAATTTAATCGAGATAAAGGTGTTTTGGTTATTCCCATGGGTGAGGATCGTGTGAGGTCTCTGCGCGGGATAGCGCTTGAAGAGGGCGTCAGTTCAAATGTTCTTCTGAGAAACTGGATCGATGAATGTATCAAGGCGCGGGGGAAGTTGAAAGGAGATCGACAGATTGCATAATTATTGTGCACCACAAAGCAAGCACGCAAGAGAGCGTTTCCAGCTCAAAGAGACCATCGTAACCATCAGTTCAGAGGAACAGTACATCCCGGTCGCAAAGCGTGCGATAGAATCATGCAGACGCGATCTGGAAAGATTCATCCGGAGAGACCCGTTCTTCGCATCCACTCTCGACGAATACCACTGCCCGGAAAACGCTCCTGAGATCGCGGTGCGGATGGCGGATGCGGGCAGTGCGGTCGGCATCGGACCGATGAGCGCTGTTGCAGGCACGATTGCGGCAATCGCAGTGGAAGCGATGGTGGATGCCGGTGCTACTTATGCGATTCTGGATAACGGCGGTGATATCGCTCTCGTCAACGATGAGACCGTCATCGTCGGGATATACGCCGGAAGAACGGACGAGGTCAGCATCGGGCTTGAGATAGAACCGCGTGAGTCCATTCTCGGAATATGCACCTCATCCGGGAGGATCGGGCATTCGATCAGTTTCGGAAACGCTGATGCTGCAACGATCCTCTCGGGCGACGTGTCGCTTGCGGATGCAGCAGCCACTGCTGTCGGGAATGCGGCAATCGATATCGCATCGATCAAAGATGCATTCTCGATTCTAAAAAGAGTTGAGCCGATAACAGGAGGTCTGATCCTCCTCGATGGGCATGTCGGGCTGTATGGGCGTGTTCCGGTCGTGGAGGCGCCGCAGAGGGTTGAGTACATCACAGGGGCATTGGGGTGATTGAGGCGAATTCGGATATATTTCGGGGAATATGCTCGAGTAACTTGCGGTAGGAACCACGAGATTACACAAGATTAACACAGAAATCTTGTGGAAATCTGTGTAATCTTGTGGTTAGCTAAACACGTACATCTTATGTAATCTCGTGGTTTTATATTTGGATATCCATATAATATTGAACATGTTCTAAAAATCAGAGTGTTTTCACTTGGATTAGGAAGTCTCGCCGAAACCTCCGAAACTATTATCACCCAATCGCTCGAATTGCATGTAAAACACGAAGGTGATCAAAAAAATGGCAGATATCGTAGAAGCACTGGTTTCCGGCGGAAAAGCGACTGCAGGACCGCCGCTTGGTCCATCGCTCGGACCGCTCGGCATCAACATCAAGCAGGTCGTAGATGACATCAATGAGTTGACAAAGGAGTTCGATGGCATGCAGGTGCCTATCAAGGTGATCGTTGACGCCAACAAGAACGTGACACTCGAGGTCGGGATACCCCCGACTTCAGCACTGATCCTAAAAGAACTCGGGATCGAGAAAGGGTCTTCAGAGGATGAGACTGTTGGAGATCTGACCATCGAGCAGGTGCTGCGGGTCGCACGCATGAAAAAGGACAAAGTCCTCTCGTACACGCCTGCGAATGCAGCAAAAGAGATCATCGGTACCTGCGTGCCGATGGGCGTGACCGTAGAAGGGATGACGCCGGGGGCTGCGCAGAAGGCGATAGGTAGCGGCGAGATCGAGATACCTGATGAGTGGTGACGATAAAACGATTCCGGATATCGCACGCGCCATCCTCGACGAGGGGCTGATCTGCGATCACTGTCTTGGAAGGCAGTTTGCAAAACTGTCAACCGGTCTCACAAACAGAGAGCGTGGGGCTGCGATCCGGCTGGTGCTTGCGATGACCGCGGACATGGCGGGAACCGGTGACGATGAC
>JAUWCK010000076.1 GCA_030609345.1 Methanosarcinales archaeon
ATACTATGAACTGGCATAACGTAAAGAATCGTCAGATTATCGTCAGATTATCGTCAGGTGGGGCACAGTCTAAAAATATAGTGATTTATCACCGCGGAGAGCGCCGAGACCACAGAGTTTTAAGACTGTTTCAATCTTTGCTCAGTTTTTTCTGGTGCCTCTGCGTTCTCTGTGTGCTCTGCGGTGAAATTTAAGGATGCCATCGAATCGGTCCAAGCAATAGCTAAAGCAGTATTTGGCGATGCCACTATCTTTATGGAGAAATACCTGCACCAGCCAAGACACATCGAGTTCCAGATCCTTGCAGATTCTCACGGGAATACAATCCACCTAAACGAGCGGGAGTGTTCGATACAGCGTCGCCACCAGAAACTGATCGAAGAGTCGCCATCGCCGGTCATGACCCCAAAACTTCGGGAAGAGATGGGCAGGACGGCAGTTCTGGCGGCTGAGGCATTTCGTTACACCAACGCAGGGACTGTGGAGTTCATCTACTCTGACGGAGACTTCTACTTCCTTGAGATGAACACGAGACTGCAGGTGGAGCATCCGATAACCGAGCGGGTGACCGGGATTGATATCGTTAGGAGGCAGATAAGAATCGCAGCAGGCGAGGAACTGGATCGCAGGCAGGAGGATATCACCATCCATGGATGGGCGATCGAGTGCAGGATCAATGCTGAAGACCCGATGAACGATTTCGCGCCATCACCGGGAAGAATCGTGCGGTACAGGTCGTCAGGAGGTCCGGGGATACGGGTGGACAGCGGAGTCCACACGGGGTACACGATCTCCCCGTACTACGACTCGATGATATCCAAACTGATAGCATGGGGTGAAGACCGGATCGAAGCTATAGAACGGATGCGTCGGGCACTGTACGAGTACGTCATCATCGGCGTGACGACAAACAT
Source organism: Methanosarcinales archaeon (assembly GCA_030609345.1). The sequence continues at coordinate 915 of JAUWCK010000076.1, forward strand.
CCCGTTTCACAAGGCGGTACTCGGAAACCCGCACTTCATAAGAGCCGAACTATCGACACACTTCATCGATGACTTCAACATACCAGCAGAGGTTGCAGGTGTGGTTGAACAGGAGAAAGAGAAGGGAGCGACCCTTGCTTCTGCCATAAGTGCGGATGACCGGAAGGTTGCGGCGATAACCGCTGCTGTGCAGACATACATTGGTAGCTCCACTTAAATAAAGGACAATTAATCATGAAAGCGGAACAAAAGATACTGGAAATGCTAAAAGAAAACCCTGAAGACTTTGTTTCAGGTGAAGACATATCAGAGGCTTTAAACATCTCGCGGACGATGGTCTGGAAGCATATCAACGCACTGCGGGACTGTGGGTATACAATCGAATCGGTCACGGGCAAGGGTTACATGCTCAAAGGCATTCCTGACATGCTCCTGCCTGCTGAAATCGAAAAAGGGCTCAAAACCGAGTTTGTTGGCAGGCAGATACACCATTTCGATGAACTGGACTCCACCAATCTGAGAGCCAGAAAGATCGCCGCAGATAGCCCAAACGGAACCGTCGTTATTGCGGAGAAACAGTTCGAAGGCAGGGGCAGGACGGGGAAGGCGTGGGCATCTCCGCCCGGCGGGATATATCTCTCGATTATCCTAAAGCCGGATATCCCTCCCGACCACATTCACAGGCTGACGCTTGTTACAGGGGTTGCGGCTGTCGAAACTTTAAATGAACTGGGGCTTAACGCAAGAATAAAGTGGCCCAACGACATACTTATAAACGAGAAAAAGGTCTGCGGCATCTTAACCGAGATCGATGCAGAGGCAGATGCCATGAATTATGTGATCATCGGGATCGGGGTCAACGCCAATACCGAACTCGATGCGCTCCCTCCGATCACAATGCTGCAGGCAACGTCGCTTAAAGAAGAGATGGGGCAGGTTGTGGACCGGATAGCGATCACACAGAGGTTTCTGGAGCGCTTCGAGCAGTATTATAGAGCATTCCTGACGGATGGTTTCCCTTCGGTCCTCAAGCAATGGAGAGAGTATTCATCCACGATCGGGCGGAGGGTGAAGATCGTAACGAGGTTCAGGACAATCGTTGGTGAGGCGGTCGGCATCGACCACGACGGGGCACTGATCGTGGAACTGGACGACGGCACAGTCGAGAAGGAGATCACTGGTACGTGTTTCCATCTGTGAATCTGTGAGGTGGTGCCAAGACTTGTCGAAGCCGTCAGAGTTAGAGTTTTTCGTGGCAGATGCGTGAGTACGCGCCAGATACAGCAGCGATCACAGCAACGCCGAACGCATATGTAAATTTCGCACAGATCGAGATCACGATTCCCATGTTCTCCGTTTGATAATGCGAAGCGTAGCGAAGCCGCTGGCACCATGCTACGGTCTGAGACCCCGCTGGATTCACATCACCTCGCCGCGTCAGAACTCCCTGCTATATTCCAAGACCGGAGGTTCGGACTAACGGTGGTGTGAATGCTGCCTTCCGTCACACAGACAACGTCGGCTTCCGGAATCATCAGAATTTCGGGGCTTATAACCAACACCCTTCGTTGTGGCATGCTATCCCATCCCCCCTGCCTCACATCAGCCTGTTACCAGACTGCGTGCGGGGTTCAGTTCTGAGGTGGTGGCTAACCTTTCCTCGAGGCTCGGATTTTCACCAGCTGGCGAGTATGAGTTTATCCCGGCACGCCTGTGCTCTCCGCGGTAGAATCTAAGGGCATGACGATTTCACCGGAAAAATCGACAGTGTCCGGCAAACTTTTCACAAAAGTTTGATGGCTCCGCCGATGCTCCGCATTCAAAAACGCTAACCCCTCCCGAAGGGCAGTTTTTACTCGATTTTTTGTGAAAAAATCGGTGAAAAAATCGGTCACGACAGCCTGACATCCCCCTGCGTCGGCTCGTAGAGTTCGCCCTGCGTCTTGAGTCTCCCAAGCATGTCCTCGACATGTTCCCTGTCAAAACCTTGCTCCTCAGCCCTTGCATAGATATCGTCCTTCGGAGCCATGCCACCGTGCTCTGCCGCAATATCGCGTATGATGCCGCGCAGTATCTTGAACTTATCACGCTGGCTCTTGCTGACACCGGTGGTTATGAGATCGGCATCGAACATACCGGTCTCGGCATCGAACGCAACCTGTCGCAGGCAGCTCTCGACGACCCGGATCACGCGTTTCGCATCATCGATCGTGACCACATCGGAAAGCCGCATCCTTGCGCTCGCCTCGCATAACCGCACCAGCGCCTCAAGCTGCCTTGCTGTCACAGGCACAGGCGAATCCCTATCCTCGCCCTGCCGCCGAAGCCCGAGATAGAACTCGATCAGGCGATCCATTGCGTCACCATCCATAATCGGATAGATTCCCCTCTTCGCATAAGCGACGTACTTCCTGAGCAGATCAGGCATGATCTCCGGCTTTATGATCTTCATCGCACCCTCGACATCCGAGTGCGTGACGCCGCTACCTGAGACGTTGGTCTGGTGGGCATGAAGTTCGCCTGCATGGTGCGCTCTAAGGATGTGTGATGCGATAGCCGAATCCCTGCCGATATCGGGTTCATCCTTGAGCACGAAGATCAGGTCGAATCTGGAGAGGAGCGCAGGCGCCATCTTGATCTGCTGCGCGATTCCTTCGTACGGATCGAACCGTCCATATTTTGGATTCGCAGCACCGAGAAGGGCGCATCTCGATTTCAGGGTTGCCATGATGCCGGCTTTCGCGATACTTACGGTGTTATGGAGGATCAGCCCGTTGCTCACGAACGTGTGGTCCGGCTCAACCGTGACGTCATAAACCCAATCAAATCCATCGTTTCTGACCATCGATACTGATTTGACCGTCGTAAACCGGATGTCAGAGTTGGCGATCCTTTTTATGTCTTTGATCGTATTCTCTGATGCTCTGATCTTCGCTTCCGCTATATATTTGATCTGTTCCAACATGCGAGGCGCGTTCTTTGTTGACGGGTTCCTTTCGATATACGTCACCATCGAATCTGAAAGATCCATCCGCCCGGCGATCAGATGGATGGGAATCCGGTATTTCTTTCGTATTTCCCTCGGATTCGCCATCTCATCGATGTTGTGTGGCTGGAGGTCGGACAGGTATGATTCGACCTTGTTTAAGTATTTCAGAGCGACTTTTCTGTGAATCCCATTATTGTTCGCGATGATCTTGTCGAAATAACCGTTATCCAACCGGTAATCCTTCAACAGTTTTTTTATCCGGATTGCGATATCGACGGGAACGGTATCGCGGTCATTCAATTTATTATGGCTTCTTACTACAAACTGATTGATCCTTTCATGTCTTTTGTCATGCGTTCCGATAATATCATAGAATCTCTTCTGACTATCTTGCCCTGACACCACTACTTTATATGCACTTTTTAGCCGCCCTTCCTTGTTTGACCGGTATTCAGCCGATTTAGTGATGTAGGAATAGATACCCAGGCAGAGCAATAGATCAGAATAATCGTTTGCCAGACCGATCGAATTCGTTGTATACCCAAACCGCTCGGAATCATAAAAACCATCGCCTCGAAACGCACCGATTAAGAATTCTATCTTAACATCGTCGTATGATGCAAATATCTGATCGGGAATTCGCTTTTCATGCGATTTAACAGTTACTCCCTCGAAATTCAGTTTCATGAATTCGTACAGCGGAATTGATGCACATCTGACCGTGTACAAATCCTTTGTTGCGGTTTTTCTTTCACTATGCGGCTGATGCTGGATATATGTCGTGGTATCAAAGGTTCCCCGGATCAGATCATCCGCATCGGTTATGATATTAAGATCGGTGTTTGAAATCATAACCTCGGCAGCGCCGTTCTTCTCTGAATAATAGACGTGCCCCTCGCTCACGATATAGCCAAGCAGTCTGCCAAGATCGCGGTCAAGACGTGTCGGGAACGATATCTCCTTGTAACGGCGATCATGCGCACGTTGACGCGAATCCGGGATTTGCAATGAGACCTCGGAACTGGCGAGCGGATACTTATTTGGAATCGGAGCAAACGCCCCCGCCTCAAGCTTATCTGCCAGCACGGTTGTTATCTCGTCGTTTTGCACGACATAAACAGGGTGTTCTGGTGTAACGGTGATTCTTCTGCCGTTCGAATACGTGATCTGTATGAAGTGGTCGGGTGCCTTATGCCGGCTAACACGGTTGATTGGTGTCTGGCATATATTATTATCCGGATTAAGTGTCAATATCTCTGTGCCGTCAAGATCGCGGTTACCCTCGAAGGGTAAAATCTCACAATCGACCCCGTCTACGGTCTTATCCCGGTTATTTTCGATAAGCGCATCAACAAACTCCCCAATCCTGACTTTCCGCCCGCCTGAAAACATAATCTCAGTGGACGGGTGGTAGGATTGCTGCTCCATCGCCTCATGAATCGCGCTCCTGTCCTCCGGACGCATCTTATCCATCTCGTCGATCGCTGCGATTCCCTGATCGGCAAGCACGAGTGCGCCAGCCTCAAGCGTCCACCTGCCATCGCCGAATTCGTCGCGGACAGCAGCAGCGGTGAGCCCAGCTGCCGAACTTGAGCGTCCGGATGTATATATCCCGCGGGGCGCAAGTTTCCTGATGTACCTGAGGAGTTGCGACTTCGCAATCCCTGGATCGCCGACGAGCAGCACATGCACATCCCCGCGGATCCTCGCGCCGTCAGGAAGGTTCTTTGGAACGCCACTCATCAACTGGAGCGCAAGCGCCTCTTTCACCTCCTCATAACCATAGATGGATGGAGCGATCGATGCAATGATTTTTTTATAGATCCCCGGGTCTTTACTGAGTTTAATGATCTCTTCTTCTTCTTCCGGCGTGATCTCGATCTCTGTGAACTCCTTGTCCTTCGTCTCGATCGAGACGGAGTCGAGTATGATATCAAAGAACGTGCTCTTACCTTCGCGCGTGATCCGCTGGTATGACCGCAGGACTCCTGCGATGATCACATGATCCCCGGGCGCTACGATCCCTGCAATATCATCCTCGATATTGA
>JAUWCK010000256.1 GCA_030609345.1 Methanosarcinales archaeon
GATGCGCTGCAGAAAGCGCACGATGAACTGGAAATGCGCGTGCAGGAACGCACCACCGAACTGGCAGAGACAAACAAGGAACTGAGGCGAGAGATTGCTGAGCGCAAAGCCGCGGAGGGTGCGCTGCGGGAGTCCGAAGGAAAGTTGAGCGCAATGCTCCAGTCGCTCGGCGACCACATAAGCATGATGGATGAGGACCTGAACATTCTATGGGCTAATGACGTGGCAAAAGGTCTGTTCGGCGACGACATCATCGGCAGGAAATGCTACGAAGTCTATCATGGCAGGAATAAACCCTGTGAACCGTTCCCTTGTCTCACCCTGAAAGAATTCGAGGATGGACAGCTTCATGAACACGAAACCCTGGTTCAAACTCGCGCAGGGAAGACTCTGCACTACGCTTGTACCGCCAGCGTGGCTCTCCGTGACGATGAAGGTATGCCCGCTGCCATCATCGAGATTTCCCGCGACATCACCGAGCGAAAAGCGATCGAGGAGGGACTCAAGACATCCAGTTCTCTGCTGCGTTCAACGCTTGAGTCGACTGCCGATGGAATTCTCGTAGTAGATAGAGCAGGAAAGCCAATCGACTTCAATAGAAAGTTCGTGGAGATGTGGCACATCCCTGACTCACTCGCAGCATTGCGGGACAATGACAAACTGCTTGAGTTTGTCAGGGATCAATTGATAGACCCCGACGCCTTCCTCGCCAGAGTGAGAGAATTGTACTCCCAACCAGATGTGGAGGTCTGCGATGTTTTGGAATTTAAGGATGGGAGAATCTTTGAACGGTATTCGACGCCTTACCAAATAGATGGAAAAACCGTTGGAAGCGTGCGGAGCTTTCATGACATCACAGAGCGAGAGCGGGCGGAAGAGGCACTGCGAAAGTCGGAGGAAAGATACCGGGCGCTCTTTGAGACGGCTAAAGACGCCATATTCTTGTCTGATGAGACCGGGAATTTCGTGGACGTTAATCAGGCGGCTTGCGAATCGCTCGGCTACAGCAGAGAAGAATTGTTGAGACTGAGCAACAGGGAGATCGACGCCGATCCAAGAGGATACGAGGCGTTTCTGAAAGTTCGGAATGCGCCGGCGAAAGAAGCGATCTTCGAGGTGAACCAGCAGAGGAAAGATGGAACGCTCCTGCCTGTGGAGATCACCGGGAAATTCTTCGAGATCGATGGCGAACTACTCTCTTTGGCGATTGCTCGCGACATCACAGAGCGCAAAGCCGCGGAAGAGCAGATCAAACGATCCCTGCGAGAGAAGGATGTGCTTATGCACGAGATACATCACCGCGTAAAGAACAACCTTCAGGTCGTGTCAAGCTTGCTTTCCATGCAGGCACGAACCACCCGGAATAAAGAAGCGATCGAGGTGCTCTCTAAATCCCAGAGCAGAATAAATACTATGGCTCTTATTCACACTCAATTATATGAAAGTGGAGACTTATCAGAACTAAATATGAAGGAGTTTGTAGGCACATTGTCGGAACAGTTGTTCCAGAGTTATCAGGTCAACGACACGAATATTGCCCGGATCGTTCACGTGACTGATCGCAAGTTTCCGATCTCTGTTGGACTGCATGTCGGGCTGATCATCAACGAACTGCTCTCAAACGCAATAGAACATGCTTTTAGTGAGGGGAAGGACGGAAAGATCGAGGTCGATCTCACTGCACCGGATAGTGGCAGGGTCAATCTGAGGGTAAGCGATGATGGTGTTGGACTGCCTCCCGGATTCGACATCAATGCTGCCAAAACACTTGGTCTGCGTCTCGTGAAGATACTCGTTGAAGACCAATTACAGGGAAGATTAGAGGTCATCAGCGATGAGGGAGTAACCTTTAATATGGAGTTTGACCTAAAGGACAATGGGGGCAGTTCATACGGAGAAGATAAGAATACTGATCGTTGAGGACGAAGCCATCGTAGCTGAAGATCTGGAACTGGCTGTTACCAATATCGGATACGACGTGGTCGGGCGTGCGGTCAGTGCGGATGCCGCTGTAGCTAAGGCGGTTAAACTGAATCCAGATCTGGTATTGATGGATATCGTCCTTCGAGGGGCGAAAAACGGTATAGATGCTTCTCAGGAGATAAAAGAGAAGGTAGATATTCCTGTTATATTCTTAACAGCGTATTCGGATGTCGGGCTGATCGATAGAGCCAAGAGCACAGAGCCGTACGCTTACCTTGTCAAGCCGTTCCAGGAGCGGCAACTCCTCGCATCCATCGAAACGGCTCTTCACAAGAGCGGGATCGAGAAGCAGTTGGAGGAGAGTGAAGAATGGCTTGCAACAACCCTTATGAGTATCGGTGATGCTGTGATCGCCACCGACGGGGCTGGTTGTGTGAAGTCCAT
>JAUWCK010000026.1 GCA_030609345.1 Methanosarcinales archaeon
GGAAATCTGCTTGAAGATCACACCGATCTGTTAAACGAGCATGAACGTTTCATCCTTCTCGCATCGGCATATCTGCATGACATCGGTATGCAATCCCCATCTCACGCAGGTTTGCCTCTCAAGTCCGAAGGATATACCATAGAAGAATCAGAGATTGTCAGGGAGAAGCATAACGAATCCAGTGCAACAATGATTCTTGAAAGTGTTTCGACAAGCTCGGAATTATCATTGGGTTTGGAGCACTGCAAAGACTATGCTGATTTTATAGCCACTCTTTCGAGATATCACAGAAAGTTGGATATCAGCGGAGTAGAAGACACCTCTCTTGCTGGCGAAGATATACGATTGCCACTCTTGATAGCGCTTCTCAGGCTTGGCGATGAATTGGACGCGGACTATAGAAGAGTGAATATGGAAATCTTGAAGTTGCGGGATATCCCGGTGCAAAGCAAATTCCACTGGTGGTCTCATCATTACGTCAGTAGTATTCTTATCAGAAACGGACGAATAGATTTATATTTTAGATTTCCTGAAAAATACCGGGAAGATACGAGAGTTGAAGCATTCCGTAACAAGGTATGTGAATCGGTCAGGGACCAATTTCTGGAGGTTTACGATATATTTGACAGGCATGGGATACGGCTTTATCGAGATATTAGAATTAAAGAAGAAAAGTACATTCAGGACGGTGTATTGGAGCCAATACCCGGCGACCTTTCAGAATACATCAACGAAAACGTTCTAAAAATCACAGAGAGCTCCAAAAAATTGAGCGCGGAGACCGGTGCCGCCTGGTTCGTTGACGGGGTTACTTATTCAGACGATGCCGAGGTTGTGGACTGTTTGAACAATGTGATCAATTTAGTGGCTGAAGGTAGAAATCTCGATGCTGTTGGGGAGGTAAAGCGGTGTCGTACCCTCATGATGGCGCCCAAAGAGAGAATGATCTTCTCAAACATTGCAGGTAATTGCTGTTACATCATAGGTGAGTTGATTGAAGCAAAAAAATATTATGAAGATGCATTAAATATTGCCAAGAGAAGGGACCTTCAAGAAATTTACAAAGAAGCTACAGTCTCAACAAGAGCTGCAACATTGGGCAACATCGGGCTGATCTACAAAGCCAGAGGCGACCTGGATAACGCTCTCAGGTACCTCGAAGATGCGCTTGTGATTGACAAGGAGATCGGGTACAGGCAGGGCGAAGCCAGTCTATTGAGCAACATCGGGCTGATCTACAGCGACAAAGGTGACCTGGATAACGCTCTCAAATACCACGAGGATGCGCTTGTGATTGACAAGGAGATTGGGTACAGGCAGGGCGAAGCCAATCAATTGGGCAACATCGGGCTGATCTACAGCGACAAAGGTGACCTGGATAAGGCTCTCAAATACCACGAGGATGCGCTTGTGATTCACAGGGAGATCGGGCACAGGCAGGGCGAAGCCAGTGCTTTGGGCAACATCGGGCTGATCTACAGCGACAAAGGTGACCTGGATAACGCTCTCAGGTACCTCGAGGATGCGCTTACGATATTTGATGTTGCTGCACCACAGATGGTGGTACAATCTCTAAATAACATTGCTACGATTTATTTTGAAAAAGAGAGCTATGAAAAAGGATTTGAATGTTTAGCAAGAGCCATTTTAGCGTCAGCTTCAATTGAACAGTTCAATAAAGTTATCTTTCACATTTCACGTACCGTCGGAGAGATGGTAACAGATGAGGGGTGGAAACATCTTGAGAAGATACATTCCATGTATACTTCAGGAATTATTACAGATGCAATCTGGCTCAATTTTTTCACTGCTATCCATGAATATGCTATGTATAGACAGACTGATGATGAGTCCCATAATGCGAATTATAACTCCGCACGACAAAACCTGGATCCTGCATTCAAGAAATTGTTAGATGAACTATTAGAGGCAGGAAAATGATTATATCTCCGGTCAGGGTGTACATAAGCGCATCATGGAAAGGAGATCTGGATGACGAACTAAGGTCTGTCGAAGATTTGATAAAATCGGATCTCCTTATGACTCCAATTTACCCGGCAGGGGCATCAATCCGAGATGTGTCTTCTGATTATTTCAAGAAGTTGAATGATTGCAACCTTGTGGTTGTCATTCTTGGTTCCTGCTATTCCGAACATGTAAATAATGAAATAAATTATGCTTTTTCTAATAATATGCCAGTTCTATGTTTTACAAAGGATTGCGAAAGAGAAGAGAAACTCGATGAAGAGATCAGTAAATTGAAGGATAAACGCATTATTACGACGCCGTTCAAAGTTGTTGGAGATCTGGAAAAAGAAGTGAAGGAAGCAATAATCAATCTCCTATCTGAAAAATTCAAGGATTATATTGAGATTGAAAAATCAATTCTAAGGCTTATATATGATGGCAGAATCGAGATCATAAAGCCCCGACCTCTGCAGAGTGAGTACATAGGCGTTCCTCGAATTAACCCGTTTGAAAGGAGATGAGATAACAGAAGCGGGCTTCTCCGCCTGCCGCATAACCTCACCCCTCCACTCCCCGCATCATCTCCCGCACCCGCACCCCGATTCCTGCAAGCACAGCAACCACGAATAGCCCGATCATCGAATAGACCGAGAGGTGTGGTGCAACCACGTAGATCACCAGATACGCGAACAAGAAGATCGTTCCAAGCAAGACTGAGACCCCGATCGGGTCTCTCCGCACAGGCTCTCCGGGATACTCCTGTATGCGGGCGGCAAGAACCTTTTCCGCGCTCTCTTCCCCGGCAGTCGCACCCTCTGAGCTACGTAGAACCATGAGACAGATTTTGTCAGTGATAATCCCGAGCGCTTCGACCGGATTCTTGCTGAACCAGACCGCAAAGTCCTTGACAGCCAGCGTTGCGTCAATCGTCCATTGTGTGCCACGTGCGAGCGGGTTGTTCACGATCCACATAAACAGTACGGCACCTTTCCTATAGAACCAGTCGGTATCGAGACTGATCGTATTCTCTGGTCGCAGTTTCTTCTTGAGGACGAGGAAGCCTGCATAAGTGAAGAGCAGCAATTGAAGCGTTCCCACAAGATGCCCTGCTGCGTACGGCGCATAATCGGCAACCGCTGCCGGATACGGCAGTATGTTGTAGAGAAGCGACGGGTAGACACCTAATAGGATGCAGAGGAACGCTGTGATCCCCATTCCGATTAGCATGTTTGTGGGCGGGTCCTTTGCCTTGATCCCCGCGTCTTTTCCGAAGAATGCGAAGTACGGCAGTTTCAACCCGACCGATAGGAACGTTCCGACCGCAGCACCCTCCAGCATCAGGAAGATTGGTGCATTGCCAGCCATCTCCGCGGCATGGATGATTATCGATTTGCTGATGAAACCGTTGAATAGTGGCGCGCCCGATATCGAGAACGCTGCGATCATGTAGAAGATCATCGTGAGCGGCATCACCTTGTATAGCCCGCCTAATTCTGTTAACTTGCTTTTGCCGGTCATGTAGATGATTGCGCCTGCGCCCATGAAGAGCAGCCCCTTGTACAGGATGTGACAGAACGCATGCGCAACGGTTCCGTCGATAGCGGTCTGGCTGATAACGCCAGCGCCCGCAGCAGTTGCACTTGCCGCGATTCCTATGCCACAGACCATGTAGCCGACCTGACTCACGATGTGATAAGCGAGAAGCCGTCTGATGTTGTTCTCAATAATTGCGTAGATAACGCCGTAGAGTGCCATGATTGCGCCGAGCCACATCAGGATCGCGAATCCATCTATCGTAAATCCTGCAAACCCACGGGCAAGTACATAGACCGCTGTTTTTGTGGTGAACGCCGTCATGAAGACCGCACCAGTAATCGTTGCCTCAGGATACGCGTCAGGCAGCCATGCATGGAGCGGCGGCACTGCCGCGTTGATGATGAATCCAAGGAGGATCAGAATTGCCCCAGGGGATGCGTAAGTGAACGCGTCGAAAGCGATCGATCCGCCGCTCTCCTGCATATAGAGGATGATTCCGCCGAGCAGGAGGACGCCTCCCACGACATGCACCAGCAGGTACCGAAATCCGGCATCGATTGACGCCTGCTTTCGCCGGTACCAGACCAGAAAGACCGATGCCCACGCCATAACCTCCCAGAAGACAAACACGGTGATGAGGTCGCCTGCAAAGACGACGCCAAGAGCGCTTCCGATGTAGAGGAACGCGGCAATATGCTCGCCTGCCTCCTTCACACGCAGCGCATAGAAGGTCATTGCGAGAGCTGCGATTGTGAAGACGTATCCGAAGCACTTGCTCAGGAGATCGACTCTCCCGAGGATCAGTTCGTACTCCATGAAGGGGTGGAGCCAGTATGTGCCGTTCTGCATAAAGTACACATCGAGGATGGCGGCAACCGCTATCAGTAGCATGTATGCCTGCCGCAGCTTTCCTTTGAAGAGCGGGATTAAGAGTGCGCCGACGATGAATATCGCGGCTGGTGGCACGGTCATGATCTCACCGGTCATAATAATCCTCCTCCTTCATGACCACGTTATGTCCGTACGCCTTTGCGCCAAGACCGAGCAGTGCGCACACGATGAACCCAAATATTGCGGAAAAGATCGGGATCTGCTCGAATGCGAACGGAGCGTGTTCCTCGTGCCCCTCGTCTTCAGCGTGCTCGGTAGGTGCAGCATGTTCAACATGCTCTGCGTGCTCCGCTGGCGGCGCAAGATGGATCGCGAATCCGAGCAGGCAACTGATGATAAGACTTGCATAGAGAACGTAAACTAATTTTTTCACGGTTTTTGGGTTTTCCAGCCATCGTTCTAAGAACCACATCGTTAGATCCCTCCTGTAACGTTTGCAACTGCAATATTTACGATATCAAGAAACATCCCCGGCGCATCTGGCCATATCCCGATCACGATCGAGATGATCGCGGTCACCACGAGCGGTATCAGCATTGTTAGCGGTGCCTCCTTGTACGCAAGTTCATGGTCGGGTTTCTTGAAGAACGCAACATATATGACCGGGAAGAAGTACGCAGCGTTCAAGACCGCACTTATGAGCAGCACTGCGATTAAAATCATGCTGTGCAGCTCCGCCGCCCCTAAGAGCAGGAACCATTTGGTGACGTATCCGCCGACCGGCGGCATTCCGATCATGCCGAGAGCTCCAACTGTGAATGCAATCATGGTGATCGGCATCTGTCTGGCGATTCCGTTCATCTCGCTGATATTCTCCTTCCTGGCAGTCACGATCAGCGCGCCTGCACACATGAAGAGCGTGATCTTCATGAATGCATGATATGGTATGTGCAGCATCCCGCCTGTGATCCCATGAGGGGTGATCAGGACCGCTCCGAGCAGGATATACGATAACTGGCTCACTGTCGAGTACGCAAGCCGTTTCTTGAGGTTGTCCTGCATCAGTGCATAGATCGATGCAAGGATGATCGTTATCGAGACGAAATACGCCATGTAGAGCCAGATACCGCTGTCTTGCATCAGATCGACCCCGAAGACGTAGAGAATGACACGTACCGCGGTGAAGACGCCTGCTTTCACAACCGCTACCGCATGGAGTAGTGCGCTCACCGGAGTTGGTGCAATCATCGCCGCTGGCAGCCACGCGTGAAGTGGCATGAATGCGGCTTTTGCGCATCCGATCATGAACGTTATGAAGAGGATTATGAGTGTCGTCTGTGGTATCGCGTCCATTCCCGCGATGCCAGCAAATGAAAACTCTGTTGTTCCTGTGTGGTGGTAGACCACAAGAATCGAGAAGAGCAGCGATATGCCCGCGATCATCAGATACGTCAGGTACTTCCTGCCCGAGCTTATCGCCTCAGGCGTCTCGTTGTGCGCAACAAGCGGGTATGTCGAGATCGTCAGGAGTTCGTAGAATAAGAAGAGCGTGACGAGATTCGCTGAGAATGCGATTCCCACAGCTGAAGAGAGCGCTATTGCGAAGCAGAAGAAGTACCGGGTCTGCGCATGTTCATTTAGCGACCGCATGTAGCCGATAGAGTAGGACGAGACGAATATCCACAAAAACGAGGATGTGATTGCAAAGAGTATTCCGAATGCGTCAACCTTGAATGCGATTCCGAGATTCGGGAGCATCTCAACAACTGTACAGGTGATCACACTCCCTTTGAGTATCAGCGGAAGCATCGAGATCACGAGCCCGAACTTGATAAACGCGGCGACAAATGTCCAGCCCTCCCTGATATTTGGGTATTTGCCGAATGCGAGGATCAGGACTGACGCGATCATCGATACGAGCACAGCAAGAAGTGGGGTTATTGAATTAATCTCTGTAACCATCATGATCACCTCATGGCACCCCGTCCAATCCAAGCAGTGCTTTTGCCAGTGGTTCAAATATCTGTTCGATCGGATAGCACGAGAAGAATCCGAAGAATATGCAGAGAATAGCCAGTATCACCATCGGGACCAGCATCGTTAGTGGCGCCTCGTCTTGTTTGATGTTCTCGATCTCGTGCGGGTGCCCGAACCAGATGTTGTCGAATATCCGCCAGAAGTAGACGATGTTGAGCAGACTCGATACAAGGATGACCGCTACGAAGATCCACTGATCTGCCTCTATTGATCCAAGCGCAAGATACCACTTGCTCGTAAACCCAACGGTTCCCGGAACTCCGATCATCGAGAGGGCAGCTATCAGGAAGACGGTTGTTGTGACCGGCATCTTCTTTCCGAGTCCCTGGAACTGGTATATATTTCTGATGTCGGTCTTGTAGAATACCGCACCGGCGACAAGGAAGAGTGCGCACTTCATGAAGGCGTGGTTCATGATATGTAGAAGCCCACCCGTAATCCCGATCACGTTCACAAGACCAAAACCTAAGAGGATGTAGCCGATCTGGCTGATGCTTGAGTATGCAAGCATCCGCTTGATGTCGCTCTGCGCAATTGCGAGAACCGATCCCACGATGATCGCAAGCGCAGCAGCCCAGGTGAGAATCTCTGCCATGTTCACATCGATCACAAATGCGGGTGTGAAGACAGAGAACATGAACCGGATCATCGCATACGCGCCGACCTTTGTCATCAGTCCTGCGATGAGTGCGCTTGCTGTCGATGGTGCGTGCGTGTACGCATCAGGAAGCCACGCATGAAGCGGGAAGAGACCGACCTTGATGCTGAAACCCGCCATAAAGAATGCGAGCGCAGCAAGAACGACCTTGCTCTCATAGATGCTCGGCAGGAGATTTTGCATGTCAGCCATGTTCAGGGTGCCTGTGACCGCGTAGAGGTAGCCGATCCCCAGGAGGATGAACGAGGCTGCAACGGTTCCCATGATCAGGTAGTTGAAGCTTGCGACAACGCCATCCCCGCGGTCGCCCATCGCAATCAGTGCGTAGGCGGTGAGCGATGAGATCTCAAGGAATACGTAGAAGTTGAAGATGTCGCCTGTGATCGTCATACCCATCAGTCCGGTGATCAGGAGCAGGAATACAGAATAGAACGGGGTCGTCTTTCCGGGAACTTCCTTTTTGACGCTCTCCACCGAGTATATCGATACCATGAACCCGATGAACGCGATTATCAGGCAGACGAATCCATTTAAGAGGTCGATCACGTATTCGATACCGAACGGCGGGTCCCAGCCACCGAGTTTGTAGTGGATCGTTCCTGAGTTGATCACGGTTACGAGATTGCTCAATGTTATCAGGAGAACCACAAACATCGCAAGCATCACCCAGTACCATGGAAGTCTGCGATCAATCCACCCGACGATCGGCGTCAGGAAGCCCGCGATCAGCGGGACTACAACTGCGAGTACTGGAAGGTTGTTTGTGATGATCTCAAATCCCGCCATCGTCGATCACCTCCTTCTGCCTTGCATACTCGGAAAACTCGGGCTGCAAACTCTTTCGTGCCGCAAGGATCACGTCCTCATCGAGTGACCCGTACTCATTGTAGATTCTGATGATGAGTGCCAGTGCCACGGCGGTGGTACTGACCGAGACCACAATTGCGGTCAGTATCAGGCAGTGCGGGACCGGATTTGTGTAGATCACATCAGTCGCATGTTCTACGTGCTCTCCGCCGTGCCCGCCCACGAGAATCGGCGCGGTTCCGCCAGTGATGTCTGCAAGCGAGACATAGAAGAGGAAGATTGCGGTCTGGAAGATGTTGGCTCCGATGACCTTCTTGATCAGGTTCTTCTTTGCGATCATCGCATAGAACCCGATCATCATCAGCGTCACATAGATCCAGTAATTATACTCGGCATAGACGACATCAAGAATTCCGGTCATTCTTCTGCCTCCTCTGGTTCCGATTCGGGTGGCGAGACATCAAAGAATAGCGAGATCATGACCGCTGATACTGTGATGCCGATCCCGATCTCCACCAGATCAATCAGGTATTTGGAAACCTCAGCAGGATTATCCGGGATAAGCGGGACCGCGCCATACTGGAGGAACATCCCGCCAAAGATGATGCAGGCAAGTCCTGTCGCTGCATAGATGGCAAGCCCTGTGCTTGCAAGAATCTTGTCGAGAGCATCAGACATCTTCTTCTTCCCTTCGGCGATGCCGTAGATCATCGCATAGAGAATGATCGCTGCTCCGAAGATGACGCCGCCCTGAAAGCCGCCGCCGGGTCCGCTTGCGCCGTGCATGATCACATAGAGCGCGAAGAGTTCGATGAACGGGACCATGATCCGAACGACCGTTCTGATGATTACGCTCTCCTGGATTCCGCTCATGTTTCACGCCTCCGTAAGAGCAGGAGTACAGCCATTCCCGCGGTGAAGATCACTGCGGTCTCCCCGAGCGTATCGTAGCCTCTGTAATTGGCAAGGAGAGCGGTAACGATGTTTGGTACGCCAGATTCTTCAAGAGAGTTCTCGATGAAGTACTGTGTCATCGGAGCCTGATACGATGGTGAGTTCATGTCGCCGAACGCAGGCAGGTCCTGCCCCGCGTAGATCAGCATCGCGCCTGTGATCACGACCACGAAGAGTGCAAGCGTCTTCAATCCTCACTCCTCCCTTCGGTCCTTGCAAGCGTTGCGATGAAAAGAACAGTGGTGATTCCCGCGCCAACAGCAGCTTCTGTGAACCCGACATCGACCGAGTGCATCTCGACCCAGACGATCGCCATTATCAGGCTGTAGGCTGAGAGGATGATAATCGATGAGAGAAGGTCTTTTATCGAGATTGCAGCGATTGCACAGACTACGAGGAAGAATAACATCGTGATATCGAGTATCCAGATCATCGTCCCTCACCCCCGTCTTGATCGGCTCTGCCTTCGCCGCCATTACCGGCGTTGCTAGTGCCACTATTGCCAGTATCGTCTGTATTCATCCACTCCACCCGGTCGTCCAGTTTCCGCCATGGTTCGAGCCCGACGTCGTACGCGGCTTTCGCGATCGCGTGGGTCGAGGTCGGGTTCGCAAGCAGGATGAACATAATGAGAAACAGTATCTTCACGCTGACGAATGTCGCGCCCCCGTAGACGATCAGCGCAACGAGCATCAGCCCCTCCCCAAGCGTGTCGCACTTGCCTGTTGCATGCATCCGTGAGTAGAAATCAGGGAACCGCACGAACCCGATCGTTCCCGCGAGCATGAAGAAGGCTCCAACGAGCAGG
>JAUWCK010000187.1 GCA_030609345.1 Methanosarcinales archaeon
ATTCCGGTCGGCTCAGGACTCGGATCGTCGGCTGCTGCGGTGATCGCAACGCTTGGCGCGCTCAATGCCGAGTTCCGGCTCATGATGGACAGCGCCATGCTTGCAGAGGTGGGGCACCGGATCGAGCGGGATGTCCAGGGCACGGCATCGCCGACCGACACCACAGTCTCAACGATGGGCGGCACCATGCTGATAAAACCCGGAGTATCGGCGTCGAGACTGCGGCTGATCGAGTGCGGCATCGTGATCGGGGACACAGAAGAGTTCTCTTCCACAAAAAAACTCGTGGGAAACGTCAGAATCCTGCATGAGGACTATCCCGGGGTCATGGACTCGATATTCGATATCATAGACAATCTGTCAGAGATCGGCGTGCCGTTGATCGAGAGAGGGGATTACCGATCGGTCGGGGAACTGATGAACATCGATCATGGGCTTCTGGATGCGATCGGCGTCGGAAGCGCGAAACTCTCAACACTCGTGTACGCTGCCAGAGATGCAGGCGCGTATGGTGCGAAGATCACAGGCGCTGGCGGCGGTGGGTGCATCGTTGCGCTCGTCCGCGGTTCGGCTGCCGACGCGGTTGCTTCCGCGATCAACGACGCCGGGGGGCGTGCGATCATGACGAAGGCGAGTGAGGAGGGGGTTGTGGGAGGAAGCAAGTTATATAAACACACCGGCGAATAGAAAACAAAATACAGGCTCTGTGCTTAAGTGCAGGATGTATACCAAACTTGAGAGGCAATCTAAATGAAACTCGATGCAACAGAGGCGGCAAAAATCGCTAAAAATTATTTTGAAGAGACGAAAACTCATCATTACTTCTTGTTTGAAACGATTAAAATCGTGTATGATGACGAGGGGTACTGGACCGTAGGTTGTGAAGTGAAGAATATATTCGAGGAAGAAAGCAGAGAATATTTGGTACGTATCAGAGACGAGGATGGTACCATCGCTGAGGTCGAAATAACAGGTAGCGTCCTAAATCGCATGACCTAACACGGGTTTCCTATGTTATGTGCCTTACTGATGGTGATTTTGAGTGGCATATCGCAATTACGTAAAATCGTCATCAAACGTGATGATTATCAATTCAAAGCCACGGTTTGTGGGATGTCACCAAATAAAACAGCCAGCGTAACTATAAATGGGTGATACAAATGGTGCCGTCATGTATGTCAAAAAAGTGGTTCAGAGCTCCCAAGAATGTAATAATCGATACCGTACCCCTTCTATTGTTCTTAACAGGAATATATGATAAAAAAGTGATATCCAAATTTAAAAGACTCAAGAAATATGGCTACGATGATAAAAGTTTTGAGATTCTTCAACTATTTTTGGCACACTCAAAAACTATTACTGTGACCCCGGGTGTATTGTCAGAGGTTTCAAATTTTGCAGAACAGCTTCAAAGCGATCGTTTCGCCGGATTGATCCGGGATAACCTTGAAGTCCTGGAGACTATGGGTGAAATATACATCTCAAAAGATACTATTCTTGACTCGGATGAAATATTTAAATTTGGGTTCACAGACACTTCTATAATTTTTGCGGCTAAAAATAGCGATGGAGATGTGCTAACCAAAGATTATCGACTCTATTCATACTGTCAAAAATTAGGGATCAGGGCGTACCACCTCGATCATATTTTGGAGATGGGGATACCATTTAAGCATCCCATGTTTTAATCGAATAGCTTTTTCCAGCGAGACCAGAGCATATCTGGCACTCGCCCAATCAAACAAACTCCCCCAGCCGCCGTATCGCCCGGTACCGCTCATTCTCCCCGATCTCCGCACCCTCGATCGCATCTCGCAGCACCTCGATCGTCTGATCGTACGTATCCCGGTCCACCGGATACGGATACCCATCCTTGCCGCCGTGCGCAAACGAGTATGTCGCGGGATCCTGCCAGCTCGGTTCTGCTCCGAAGACGAGGTCAGAAACAAGCGCAAGCGCCCGGATCTTCGCAGGTCCCATTCCCGCAAGCGAGAGGAGTTCCTCGTAGCTTTCCGGCTGGAGTTCATACGCGTTCCGCAGAACCTTCCACCCGCCTTTTCCGAGATCGCAGCCAAGAACCGGATGATGCGCCGGCATCGTGAGCGACGTGGTGGACCGCGAGGTGGGTGGGGAGTTAGGCGACTGCGCATCAAAATCAAACAGCGTTGTCTGGCTTGCGTCCGACCTGAAATACCGCATCAGGTGATCGGGATCATCCTTCACGAGATCGAGACTCGTCTTCCGCGTCTCTTCGCTCACCCTTGCTGCCATGTCAAGCACCTCGCCCTCTGCACCCACCCGGTCGCAGCAGATCCCGAGGTGCGGCTCGCAGACGAACCGCTCGAGATCTGAGGAGAGCCAGTGATACCGCCGAGCATAGCGATCATCGTTGTTCATGCCCTGCTGCACCACTGCCCAGTCGCCCTTCTCTGTGAAGATGAAGCAGTGGTGGTACAACTGGTATCCGTCCTGTACGCACGTATTATCGACCTTGGCAGACATCCTGCTCGAATATACCAGATCATTCACCGTGTCGTCCGAAAGCGAGAACGCAGCCGACTCAGATATCGCCCTGATCTCGTCAGGCGTCTTTCGTGACGTCCTGCCCTTCCCGCCTGCCACTGCGATCCCCATCTCCTCCGGATCGATCGCCACCTTGAGCGCGCCGCAGGTCGTGGTAGTCGTGCCTGACGAGTGCCAGTCAAATCCGAGCACGCACGAGAACGCCTGGAACCAGTACGGGTCTGCGATCCTGTGCAGAAACTCTTCTGTCCCGTACTCGTAGATGATGATCCGGGTGATCTCGCGCGATAACCCGACCATCCTCTCAAAGAGCCATCTCGGGGCACGCCCGTAGTGCAGCGGGAGATTTACTGTGCCGGTTTTCATCGATGCGCTCGCAGATAGCTGAAAGCAGCCATCCCGATTACCATGCAGACCGCAAGCATGGATACGATTTTGTCGATGCCGGTCTCCCTTCCGTTAGTCAGCAGGTAGAGTACACCGCCGCATACCAGCATCATGATGAGCGATACTATCGCTGCGACAATACCGCCTCCAACAAGCGCTCCGACCCTATCCGCGCCTCTTTCCTCGAAGAATACCGAACCAAGCACAAAGACAATCGCAAACGCCATCAGCAGTGCTGGCAGCGGGACTGGGATGCCCCCTCCCGATGATATATGGATCACGCCGAAGACGATCGAGATCATCCCGAATGCGAGAACTATCGAGATTCCAAGCGTTGTTATGAATTTATTGTTTGTCCATTGCATTTAAACCACCTTTTCCTGAGTGTGCATTTTCCAATAATCTTTCTATTTCTCCATCTCTGTCACGGATAGTTACCTTTTTTGGTATGCCACCAAATCTAAT
>JAUWCK010000110.1 GCA_030609345.1 Methanosarcinales archaeon
TGCGCTGAGGCGGCGTATGGGTGAGTTCGGACTCACGATATCTGAAGAGAAGAGTAAGATTATCGAGTTCGGACGATGCGCATGTACGAGAGCGAAGCGATACGGCAGGAAATGCGAAACCTTTGATTTTCTCGGCTTTACGCACTTCTGCGACAAGTCCAGATGGGGCAACTTCAAGCTTGGGCGAAAGACGTCACGCAAGAAGTTCAGACAGAAGATGACGGAAATGAATATATGGCTGAAACATATCCGAAATCTTGTCAAACTGAAAGAATGGTGGAAGGTGCTGGGGATAAAGTTGCTCGGACACTACCGCTACTACGGAATGAGCGGCAACTTCCGAATGCTTAAGATCTTTCCCGCGGAGTATCTCATTTGCCACAGCATCAGGAATGGATATCGCACCAAACAGATCGTGCAAAAGCATTAACCTGCCGATTTTGGAGAGATAAATCAAAGGAGATGTATTAGATACCACTTTTAAGTTTTCTAAGCGTTTTAACATCTGCTTCAAAATCTTCCACCCCGTACTGGAGAGCTAGCCCCTGTCGTTTTATCTCATCCATCATCTCATAGAAGCTGACGCCAGCAAGCATAGCAGCCTTCCACATCGAAACTTTCCCGCCAGCGTACAACCGGACAGACCGTTTCACAAGTTCCGCGTGTACTCCATCCTCGATGATCCGGGCAAGCAGCGCCGATCTGCCGATGTGAAAATCCTCTGCAAGCTCATCGATGATTCCTGCAGTGTATTCTCGAAGCTCTGCTTCTACAACTGTTGAGATGGGATCACCTCTGATGCGTGAATGGATAATCCCTTCTCTGGCGATGCCGGAGTCACAGTAGTTTATTCGACGCCACGCTTAAAATAATCTTTCATGAGCGAGCCTGGGTCCATTCTCCGCGCTTTCGTGCCTGCCAGCCATTATCAGGGCTGGAATCTGACTCTTCTAACAGTAACCACGCGGAAACGCAACAAAACACAACAGTTAATTTAACGTACATGCATATCGTATAATCTTGAAGAGAGGTAGCAGGTCACATGCCCACGAAGAAGGACTATTATGAGATCATCGGGGTCCCGAAGGACGCTGATGAGAAGGAGATCAAGAAAGCATACCGAAAACTGGCGATGCAGTATCATCCTGACAGGAATAAAGCGCCAGAAGCAGAAGAGAAGTTTAAAGAGATCTCGGAGGCTTATGGTGTGTTGTCTGATCCTGAAAAGCGGAAACAGTACGACCGGTTCGGGCATGCCGGTATCGATGCACGGTACTCACAGGATGACATCTTTGGGAGCATCAACTTCGAAGACATCTTCAGAGGGTTTGCTGGCGGTGGTGTAGGCGGGGGTGGAAGCATCTTCGATACCTTCTTTGGTGGCAGGGGCGGTGTGCAACGGGGTCCGGAGCGCGGTGCGGATCTGAGGTATGACCTGCGCATATCGCTTGAGGATGCTGCAACAGGCATTGAGAGGAAGGCAGAAGTGATGCGCACGGACACGTGTGACGTCTGCAAGGGAACTGGCGCAAAACCCGGCACAACTCCGAAGACCTGCACGTACTGCCACGGCACCGGGCAGATCAGTCAAGCGAGACGTACGCCATTTGGGCAGTTCATCACATCCTCCCCGTGCCCACACTGTAGCGGCGCAGGCAAGATCATCGAATCCCCGTGCAGTTCCTGTAACGGCAGAGGCAGGGTACGCCGCCCCAGGACGCTCTCGATCCGTATTCCGGCTGGCATCGGGTCAGGAGATCGGATACCCCACCGGGGCGAAGGAGAGGCAGGGGTGAGAGGCGGTCCCCCCGGAGACCTGTACATCTTCGTGCATATCGATCCGCATCCGGTATTCAAGCGCGACGGGAATGACATCCTCTATGAACTGCCGATCCGTTTCACGCAGGCTGCACTCGGCGACGAGGTTCTGGTGCCGACACTGCAGGGCGACGTGCGGATGAAGATTCCTGCAGGCACCCAGTCCGGTTCGACCCTCCGTCTGCGCGGCAAGGGGATGCCAAAACTCCATGGGCTCGGGAAAGGAGACCAACTCGTGAAAGTCGGGGTCGTTGTTCCAACACGCCTCTCTGCACGGGAACGGGAACTATTCACAGAACTACAGGAGATCGAGGATAAAACCCCTTCCAGGGGTGGAAAGAAGCACAAGGGGATATTTGAAAAGGTGAAGGACGCGTTCGTATGAATTTTGTACTTACTCGAGTATTGTGTGGATATCCGCATATAAAACCACGAGATTACACAAGATTAACACAGAAATCTTGTGGAGATGGCTGCGCCGCTGCTCCGCAGACTGTGTAATCTTGTGGTTCCTACCACAAGTTACCTGCATGTACTGAATTAGATCCTCCGGGTCTACTGCGGTTTGTGGGGCGATCTAGTATCTGTGATTTGGCTTCTTGTCAAGCGTGCCAGGGGCGGTCAACATGGAAATACTGATCATCGCAGGCAGGTTTGTCTGGTTATAGATGATCGACTTCTGCCTCCCCGGCTTTGAAGATCGCATACTTCGATAAAGGTGGTGCGATGAGTTCGTTTATGATTGCTGATGCCAGTACTGCATTTAACATCAGAGTTCCAAAGGCAGGAAATTCTATGGATGCCAGAAGAATCAGACCAACAGTAACCCCTGCTTTTGGTAACAGCGCAAGACCCAGATATTTTTTCACGTTATCTGGTGCGTGCGAAATCGTGGCACCCACTCTTACTCCTGTGTATTTACCCAGACATCTGGCAAGAACAATCAATAGTGCCAGTATACCAGCAAATTTCATCACGCTTAAATCAAAGTGCAATCCTGCCAGTACAAAAAATATTACATAGACCACGTTCTCGATCTCTCCAACTACATCGAACATCTCCCTTCTCTTCACTTTGTTTACTATGATAAAGCCTGCAACCATATTAGCCAGGATTGATGAAAGCCCCAGATAAGTACTAACGCCTGTACACAGCATGATCATTCCAAAGATCACGACCAGTAGCAATTCACGAGTTCTCGCAAGCCTGATCATGTACATCAGGACAATGGCAAAGACGACACCAATCAATATCGACTCAGCTATATGTACGAAAGGAACGCCAAGCATCTGGCATAAGGAGATACTTCCAGAATCATTCACCAGTGGCTGGGATATGCCTGAAGCAATAGCAAAGGCTATAACCGCAATTGCGTCATCTAGCCCGACCACCGCGAGTAACGTTGTAGTGAAAGGTCCTTTCGCCCTGTATTCCCTGATTATCGCCATTGTTGCTGCCGGAGCAGTTGCGCATGATACAGCACCTATGATAAAAGCCATGGGAAAATAAGTCTGCCAGAACGTTTCGCCTGGAATGATTAAACTGCCCAGACTGGCTAAAACCAGGGTAACCAGAAACCACGCCCCCAAACTTTGAAAAGCTGTTATCCAGGCGATGCTCTTCGCTAATCGTTGTAAGTCCGCCCAGTGAAGACTGCCGCCGATCAGATATGCGATGATCCCGAGAGCAACGTCAGTAATTAAATTCAACTCTCCTACAGTCTCTCCTGGTATTATGTTCAGAAGGGAAGGACTCAACAAGACGCCGATGATGATATAGCCAGTGATCATAGGAAATTTAAGTTTTGCCGATGCTAACCCACCGAGAAAACCGACAACTATCATTATTCCCACTGCTAATATCAGGTTCATCGCTTTTGGGACATTTGTTTTATTTTTGAGTGGAAGTTTTTATGAAAGCACAAAATTTTCCTATCAATTGGTGTAGCGTCATCTCTCCAATTATTTCATCGTTTTCCACCACTGGAATTCTCCTTATTCTATGACGTACCATTTTATTAAGCGCGTCTTCCACATCTTCATCTGGTTCGCATCTTACCGGATTTCCGGACATGATCTGCTCCGCTTTTTCAAAAGTTTCGTAATGTAAAGACTTTTTATCTGGCAATCCGAAGTATGAAACTTTTTTTGTTGGAGAAAAAATATTTAAAATATCATGCTCTGTTATTATCCCTACCAACTTTTTGCTTCCCTTGCTTTCAACAATCCAGACATGATCGTCTACAGTTAGCATGGATAAAACGCGGTCTATGCTCGCATCTTTCTCTATCAGGGGCAGATCCCATACCCCCTTATCTATGATATCCTTCGCAGGGATCTTATAAAATTCTGGTATCAATTTTTTCCCTCCTTCTTCTCCTCTTTTGTCCCAATGCTCTTGAATTTTTTCCCAGTGATCCCTCCTTTTTTATGGACCTGATCAAAAACTTTTTGTTTTCTCGCCGATATTTTTGGCATAAGAAGTTTTCGCCATCCTGTTTTCTGCATCACGACAGGCGTGATGAACGTCTCGATTACGACTGCGATACATGCGGCAGGACTGTTCACACTCCCCGTGATCGTGACGGCACTCTTCGGAAAACTGATCGGAGGATTCGTCGGATCGAGGATCGCGGGTTTCGACTCTTATGACAGTCTGATCTTCGGTGTCGGTGTGATGCCGAGGGCGGGCATTGAACTTGTGGTGATATCGGCTAGCAGGGGTATGGGCATCATCGGGGATGAGATCTTCTCTGCGATCGTTTTGATGGTTGCGGTCTATGTTATCGTCTCTCCTGTGCTGCTTAAATTCGCAATCAAGATGAAGGAGACACGCACCGCCCCGGAACCAGCAGCACTACAGCCGCGGTAGACACTTCAGGCATCCACCTCTGAAAAAACAAGAACCGGACGGCGACACCACCTGCCGCCGTCATCAAAACTTCACACACCCGAGATCCAGCACCAGCGATAGGATGATAGCTATTATGGAAAATGTCAAGATGACCAGATAATTCAGGCGTTCCTTGGATACCGAGAGGCTCCACATGATGTAATTGAGTCCCTCAAAATCCTTTTCTGTCAGGGGTTCCTGCGTCTGTATC
>JAUWCK010000269.1 GCA_030609345.1 Methanosarcinales archaeon
GAGAATGAGGCGAGGATCGATTTCGATGAGATTATAAGAAGGCGAATCGAGAGTCTCGGGCTTACGAGCGGTGATGCGATGTTCGACATCATGACGCTCGGCGGAGGCACCGGCAACGGCAGCATCCCCTACATCATCGACCAGATGAAGCACGGATCAGGGAGAACCGCTTCCGGGCACAAGCACTTCGCGCTCTGTGTGTGGCCCGACCTGATCGAGGCGGATCACAGGCACTTCAATGCGATCTGCGGACTGTCCCGATTGCTCAAGTATGGCGAGGATAGCCACCAGAATGCTGACATGGTGATGCTTGTCGACAACACGACCCTTGGAAAAAAGATCGAACTGGATGACGGCGAATCCAATTATTACTACGAGATCAACAAAATGATTGCGCAGGCGATCGATATGATGATGGCGCCGGGTCGGAAGAATACGAACCGGGTGATCGATGTAAATGACTACATCGTCTTCCCGTCGCATATCGGCGTCTACCATACCACGCCGTGCATGTCGCTTGGCAACGATGTGGACCTGATCAGTCTCGAATCTGCGCTTGATGATGCGATCGAGAATGCATTCTTCCCGATGGACCCCGCAACCGCAACCGTGGTCTGGCTGATCGTGCGCGTGCCGAAACGCTACTTCAATATCGGACAGTTCGAGCAGCGGACGCTTGACCAAAGGTTCAAGGGATGGGTAGAAGAGAACATCATCGGAAAATTGCGTTATTCGACTGTAACGTTTGTCGAAGAGGATATAGATACGTTTGATGTACTTTTATTGCTTGGAGGATTTAAACTCGACAAATTAGTTCCGGAATCCTTCGAAAAATACCTGATGTTCAAGGAATTGCTGGAACTCAACGCAAAGAACGGCCAGATCTCGCTTGCGCAGTTCGGAGATGACGTGACCCTCTCGACCGATGAATTAAACCGCATCGAGCAGAACCTGCGGGACTACATGGCGCACATCGATGATGTGGTGAAACGACTGAGCAAGTGATTGCGCTTTTCTGTTCGTATTTAGCCACATATCAGCGTGCATTCGTAGCCTGCTTTTGGATACAGAAGAGTTATATAAACTAACTTTACAGTAGCATCTATGAAATACAGCGTTCGGCTCGAACAAACCGAGGAAGGTTATGCGGTCTGGTGTCCCGGGTTGCCTGGGTGCTGGTCTCAGGGCACAACCGAAAACGAAGCGCTTGAGAACATAAAGGACGCGATAATGACATATATAGCAACGGTTGAAGACCTTATGGCGAGTAAGACGTACATGCTCGGGTAACTTGTGGTAGGAACCACAAGATTACACCGATTTCCACAAGATTTCTGTGTTAATCTTGTGTAATCTCGTGGTTTTATATGCGGATATCCACATAATATTGAGTAAGTACAGTAAGACTGTCCCTTACCAATTTTAGATCCCATAAAACCTCCTATAATTCTCTATCGCACGTCTCCCCTGCTCAGGATACCGGCTCAGCAGAAAATCCACAAACCGAGCCGCGCTCACACAGTCCTTCGTGAAATCGAGTAACTCCTTTGCCAGCTTCTGCGATCCCCTGCCCTCCGCCGGAATCTCAAACGATATGCAGAAATCGCGCACAGAAAAGCATCTTCTCCTGAGAATCGGTGAGATCGAACCTACGAGAACCCGGTCTTCGAGTTCGACATAAGCCGGAACGCCTTTCTCATCTATCCGCCTATAATCGGTCAACCCATAAAAATCGCGATACGAATGCAGTTCAAGGTAGATCGCGGGTTTTATCTCCTCGATCGCAGCAACGAGATCCCTGCCGTAACCCTCGTAGTACCTGTCCTCGAGAGTGCTCACATAAGCGCGATCTGTGAGTTTCGGAATGATCACAAGCGTCCCGGTCTCCGGAGCGTCCAGCGACTCAAGCAGCGCAGATGTATGCATCCATTCATCGCCGTGTAACCC
>JAUWCK010000035.1 GCA_030609345.1 Methanosarcinales archaeon
TACAATCCATGCATTCATACTCATTCGGAGTAAGCCTGCTCACATCAACATTGGTAACATCGCCAACACTGCACATGGTTTTGCCTCCTTTCGGTTTGTGTGTTATCTGGGTGTCAGGGATTACTTATAACTTCCCCCACATGACATAGGTTTTGAAGAAAGGCAGAGTTCAGCCGGGGGAGTCTTGATCTTTTCCGCTAGCGTGAGTTCGGTTCGGAAGTACTGATCACTCCGAAAGGTTGAAATACGTATACTGCAAATAAACTATGCTTTTGGTGATTATATGGAGAAAAAAACGTCTTCTAACATAACAAGTACCACTATTGAGGATGACACAGGATATCAGAGCACGCTGGCATTCATCCTTCTCACTGATGTGGTCGATGGCAGCTCTATCTATGAAGATATGAACCGTCTCAGCGATAATGAGCTTAATGAGAAGATCAAGAATGTGATCAGGTACACATTCCGGAGGCGGGTGCTGGATGAACTGTACGGCGCAGAGGTCGGGTCCGGCGATCTCACAGAGAAATCGGAGGGGTTGTCAGACAAGCGGTGGAATGCTGTTCTAAAGCGGTCAGATCTCAAATGGAGCGAATATCGTGAGTATGTGTATAAGTTTGAGAAGGATAAGTGCAAAGGATTCTTCGTATCTGACAAAGGGGCAGAAGTGGATATGTTCTTTGCAGAATACACAGACAAAGTGCATTTCGACAGCGGGGCATTGATATACACAAAGGATGGTAGAAAAATACCGCTCTCGTCCGGTCTTCTGCATCGAATCGATACGATCTTTGAGATAGGAGAGAAACCTGGAGTATCGCTCACCGAACGGATGAAAAAGAAGAGTTTCGAGGAACATGCGAAGCGTGCCGAACGCGACCTTTATGAGAAATAATTACATAAGGAGATATGATGAAACTGGAACTACAAAACATTGGTGGATTTGCAGGAGTCCATGAATTCGAACTTAAAAAAGGAATCAACCGCATCAGTGCGCCGAATGCCAAGGGAAAATCGAGTTTGCTGCGGGGGATACAGTGTCTTGCCAGCGATAATGAAAGCGTATTTAGAGATACCCTAAATGACGACAGCGATGCCGGTCACGTCAAACTTGGCGATGAGTATATACGCCATCTCAGGCGCGTAAATGATGCAGTGCAAGCAGATCCGACGGATCATACATTCTTCGATGAGCTGGATCACGACTGGAGGAATGCGGAGAAGATCGCATTCTTCACGCCAAAGAGCAGGGTAGTTCTTGAGATCGATCAGAACGCATTCGATGTGCTCAGGTTTGTCAACAGTATCAGTGGAGCCGAGGAAATTGAGTCCGATATCCGCCGGAAAGAAGCCCAGTTAGAAGAGAAGAAGAGAGAACTCGAGGAGTACATCGAAAATCTCACCACCGCCCAGAAACTCGATGCCGAGGTCGGGACGATGCGGGGCGAGATCCAGAAACTGCAAGGAGAGGTGCAGGAACTGGAGGGGGCGATTGAGAAAGAGACCGGGACGAGGGATCTCACAAAAGTTGGTGAAGACATCGCCGCTAAGAAGCAGGAGATTCTTGACCTCGAGGAGCGGCTCAGAAGCCGGGAAGGAGAGGTGAAGCGGTATCAGGACCAATATGAGAAGGCTCGTGCGCTGTATGACCGGCTCGATGAGGATATTGCCGATTTTGAACAGAAATCTGAAGCCGAAAGTGTCGAAGAGTTCACTGGAAGCCTCCACAAGCATGAACGGAAGAGAAAAGACCTCAAGATTGTGAAGGATATGCTCGACGACCTGCAGGGTGTGGTTGATAAAGCGTACAAGGTATTCAGCGATTCCGAACGAGCGCCACTGCCAGAGAGTGTGAAGGATGAACCACTCCTCCACAAAGCAAGCGCATTGCTCGGCGAACCCGGTGAATGTCCGGTATGCCGCGGTGGTGCAGTTCGTAACACGCTCGATGAGAGGCGGAAGGAACTGAAAGACTGCGCTACAGACTTTGCAAAGGCGATGCGCGGTGAAGAAGAGGAGATGAAAGTCATAAAGGTGGACATCAGGGAACTTCAGGACCGGATCGAGGGAATCAAGGCGAAGAGGCGGGAACGCGATAAAGCAAAACATGATTCCAACGACCTTCTCAAAGAACTGGATGACCGGAAAAATCTGCGTGATGGCGTCGATGAGGAGATAGCAGGTAAGGGGCACGAACTCGAGATTCTCGAACAGCACTATGCCGATGCTGCAAAGACGGTGCGCACCGAAAGCAGGGAGCAGCTCAACAAAGTGCGGGAAAAGATCGGTGCTTATGAAAACGAGATCCGGAACAACCAGAATGATATGGACCGGCTCACTCGTGAGATACCCGATTATACGATCGGAGAGTCACTTGAGGACTATGCAACGAAGAAGCGGTTGGGACTCGATGATCTGCGGCTGAAGATCGAGGAACTGAAGGATGGATGGGAGCACGAGGTATTCGGAGCAGTGGATCTCTTCAATAAAAACATCAATGACATCTACAAGGAGATGGGATTCACAACCTTCCGCGACATCAAGATCACAAAGGAGATCATGCGGGGCAGGCTGACCTCGCTCGATGCGGTCGTGGAACATGCGAGCGGAAAGAAGCAGTCGCTCTCAAGTCTCAGTAAAGCGGAACAGTTGACGCTCGGTCTTGTCTTCCAGATCTCTGCGAAGGAGAATTACATCCCCAATTTCCCGTTCTTCGTGATCGATGACAATATGAACACCTTCGATCCGGACAGGTCAAGGTCGATCATGGAGTACCTGTCAGACAAGGCAGAATACGTTCTCGTCTCCCAGCCAGTATCTCCGAGCGAGCAGGAAGATCTTGCTATCAAGTACGGTTTCAATTAAAGACGGTTTCGAGAGGCAATCCCCGAGAGATTCGGGGATGTTGTTTTTATTTTTTTGTAACTACTCAGGTGTATTGATTAATTCCCTGATTGCGATTCTGTGTTTTCTGGAAAGAAAAATAACCGCAGAGCACGCGGAGGGCGCAGAGCTTTTTTACCGTTCTCCGCGGTCTCCGCGGTCTCTGCGGTTAAATTCCCTGTTTGATTCTGGTATGTTCCGAGTCAGTAGTGCCGGTACAATGAAGTCTTATGATAATGTTTTATGTACCTGGGTAGTTACATTTTTTTAGAATTGTGTGTATGATTAAACCGGAACTGCTGAACATAAGTATGCAGAGAGGCAAACCTGCGACCATCACCCAGGGGCTGCCAGCGCACACAAACGATTTTGCATGTATTAGCATAAGAGCCGTCCATATCTTGATATATCATGCAAGCCCAGAATCTTTTGATGGCACTACGCGATACAAATCTCACCGAAAGGCAGATGCTGGTGCTGCGACTGCGGAATGACGGTCGTTCGCAGGAGGAGATCGCATCCATGTTGGGCACGACGAAGCAGAACATCTCTGCCATCGAAAAGATGGCGCGGAAGAACATAGCGCGGGCTGAAAATACCATAAAATTTATAAAAACACTCGATGCACCTGTATGGTTCGAGGTAGCAGTGGGGACGCGCCTTGGCGATCTGGTAGGGATGATCTACAAAAGAGCCGATTCCGAGAACATGGGCGTGCATGTGCGGTATGACGGAGTTGCGCTTGCATCAAGAATTCGGGATCTCGCTGAGAAGCAGATACGGCACAGGGTGGTGGTGATCGGTTTCGATATCGGCATAACCGGAAACGGGGATGTGCTGGTGCGATAGTGATAGTGATAGTGATTTTCGAGAACCAAAAGCAATAAATGGCACGGCTGGCATATCTATGTAAGTAACAGTGGGTGAACAAAATGCAAGGATTCATAGAAAAACCAGCAACGATTGTACCGACTCCGAACCTGCAGGACTACGACAAGAAGCATAAAACCTTCCGGTGGCAGGATGCGTACGAGAAGGTTGAATGGAATGACTCCGACAGGTTAAATGCTGCATGTAGCGCAGTGGACCGACATGCCCGATCATGGCGGAAGGATAAGATTGCATTGTACTGGCAGGGGGACGATAAAGCTTCTGAATACACGTTTCGCGAACTCTCCGATCTTTCAAACAGGTTTGCCAATCTTTTAACGTCATCCGGCATCGAGAAGGGTGACCGTGTATTCATATTCCTGCCGAGAATTCCTGAACTCTACGTGAGTTTTCTCGGCATCTTAAAGACCGGTGCGATCGCTGGCACCATGTTCTCTGCATTCGGACCCGAAGGGCTATACGACCGTCTGCATGACAGCGGTGCACGATACCTGATCACCAATTCGGAACTGAAAAGCCGGGTGTATGAGATAAAAGACGATCTTCCTGACCTCGAACAGATAATCATAGTGGATGAGACCGATGTTCGGGGTGGCGAGATCAGTTACAGGGCAGAGATGGAAAAAGCATCCGGTACGTTCGATGTTGCGAAGATGAATCCCGATGATCCTGCATTTATGCTGTACACGTCCGGAACCACCGGAAAGCCGAAAGGCGTGGTGCACAGGCATCTTGCGATCGTTGCGCAACACGCGACCACCGAATGGGTGCTCGATCTCCATGAGGACGACATCTACTGGTGCACGGCAGACCCGGGCTGGATCACGGGGATCTCGTACGGGCTGCTCGGACCGTGGTCGTGCGGCGCATCGATTGTGGTTCATGGCGGGAGATTCGATCCTGAGGCATGGTACTCGATGATCGAGCAGTACAAGGTAACGGTCTGGTACAGCGCGCCCACCGCTTTTCGGATGCTGATGCGAGCTAGCGATGCGCACAAAAAATACGATCTTGGCAGTCTCAGGCATATCTGCAGCGTCGGCGAGCCGCTGAATGCCGAGATCGTGTACTGGGGCATCCGGACATTCGGGCTGCCGATCCATGACAACTTCTGGCAGACCGAGACCGGCGGCATCCTGATCGCCAATTATCCGTCGATGCCGATAAAACCCGGATGGATGGGGAAGCCGATACCAGGGATCACCGCCGCAATCGTCGACGATGACGGGGGCGTGGTTCCCCGCGGCACTGAAGGCAATCTCGCGATCACGCCGGAGTTCCCATCGATGATGCTTGAGATCTGGAAGAATCCTGCAAAGTATGCAGAGTACTTCAAAGCGGGCTGGTATCTCACAGGAGACCGGGCAGTGCAGCACGAGGACGGCTACTTCTTATTCATCGGCAGGACTGACGACGTGATCAATACGTCAGGCGAGCGGGTCGGTCCATTCGAGGTGGAATCTGCCTTGATCGAACATCCAGCAATCGTTGAAGCGGGCGTCATCGGAAAGCCAGATCCGCTGCGCGGCGAGATTATCAAGGCGTTTGTCGTGCTTGCTCCGGACTATGCGCCGACAGACGATCTGAAAGCTGATATCAAGAAGTTT
This sequence comes from Methanosarcinales archaeon, assembly GCA_030609345.1. Next base: position 5,385 of record JAUWCK010000035.1, read on the forward strand.
GTGAAGACCAAATTGGCAGGACATGCGTATCCCCGGGAGTTTGAGGTTGTGGAGACGCTTCCAAAGACAAGAAGCGGCAAGATCGTGCGAAGGATGCTGCGGGCAAAGGAGCTCGGGCTTCCGGTCGGGGATATATCGATGCTGGAGGAGTGAGGGGTAAGTAGGGGGCGAGGGGTGTGCATTACGTTTCAATAATTACAAATAACCCTTACAAGCCAAGAAGTTTAAGTATTACAAAAATGTATTACATTTCATGGAGTCAAGTATAGCAGTCCCGACCACCTTCGACCCGAAGTTTGAGAGATCCGCAGAGTTGATCGCGTATCTGACAAAAGGAATCGCTTACAGGGACAATGGGGATATTCGCGTAGCAGGCAAGTCCGAACTTAACAAGATCATTGCTGAAAAATACGAGCAAAAAGATTTCATCGGTGCGAATGAGATTCTGGAGTCTACGAGAAACATCTCTACTGAGTGGACACCGTTTAAACTTGCAGAACGTGTATCAAAATCCGTCAGGTTATCCATGAGCGCATATCTAAAAGTTATTAAATATGCATCCCGGAATAAACTTTCGTTATCTGATAGTATCAGAAAAATATTATCAGCGCCGATGAAAAAACAACTGGATACCATAACAGGCAGCTCGGCAGTGGTGAATGAGCGTATTGAACCGCTGCAGAGGTTGCTGGATAATTGGTCAACTGCTAATAAAAAACAGAAGAAGGTCATGACGATGCATTCAGGTCGCGAGACAGATTTAGAGGAATATAGGGACTATTCACGCCATAGTTTGGATTGTAACCGTTGTTTTGATGACCGAATTTACGATCTTCTAAAAAAACCTATTGAGTATCAGTTCCATAAGGAATGTGAGGGGACAATTCCAAAAGAGATGATCGATCGATACGTACCTTATCTGTCGGTGGATGACGTGCCAGTGGTGAATCATATAAGTTTCAACGATGAAAAAAATGAAACGACATTGGGCATCTCAGCAACTGTTATTTTTGGATTTGAATTTGAGGATTACGAAGCATTCGAAACTGAAATTATAGCAGATTTCGGGGCTGAAGCTATGGAGAAATTTTACAATGAACGGGGCATTGAGAAGGGGTATGCGTATGGTGGATTAGGGGCACACTTCACATTCGGTTATGATTTTTCGGGCATCATTTCGGTTGACGCAGAGAATAAAGTGTATTTTGAGAATATCAATATTAATGAGCAGAATAGAGCTATTTTAGAGGCGTGGATCTTTAAGAAAAACACCGGCAAGGACTATGGAGACCCCAATATCTACGTCGATCAGGTCAAGGATGCAATTGAACAAGGCGATTATGACATGGCGGCAAAGATTAACGAAGTATTGGCAATGGATCAGACTCATAAGGAAATATCTTCATGGTTTTACGATATTTTATTTGATTCCACCAAATCAAAGGTCGTGACGTTTATCATACCGCCGGTTCTTCTGGGATTGCTTGAACTTGCAAAAGGCGGGAGAAGAGTGTCTGATCTGGTCGATGAATATCTGGAGGTAGCGTGAATGAAAGATGACTGTGGGGTCGCATTATTCATCGATCACTACAACATTCTTGATGGATGCAGCAATGTTGGTATACCCGGTTACACTTACGATGTGCTTGTCGAGGTCGCCAGCAAAGCAGGGCAGATGGTGCTCGGTCGTGTTTACCTTGTCACAGATAGATCCAGTGCAGGAATGCTGCACAAATTCTTTGAATTTGGGATTGAGCCGGTATACGCACCTGAATATAAAACCGGGGATGACGAGAAACGAAAGAGCCTCGCCGATCCGATGATCGTCTGCGACATCATGCAGACGCTCTATGAAAGACCATTCATCAAGACTTTTGTTATCGTCAGCGGTGATAAGGATTTCATACCCTTGATACGAAAGATAGCCGAACACGGGAAACGGGCAATCGTCGTTGGAGTTGAGGGCAGTACCTCACATCCATTAATCAAGGAGTGCGACCGCCTCCATTTTGATTTTTTGAACTATAGTGATATACACCGCAATCCATAATTCGTTTGGTGATCCCATGATCGAACTAAGAAGCGAACCATACACCCTGCTCTCGCGTCCTGACATCCCTGAGACCGAGAAGCGATTCAGAACGCACCTCCACACAGGTTGGTGCAGCGGCGTCATGTTCGGTGTGCTGGTGCACCACAAGTTTGCGCAGCCGATCGAGTACGACGCCATGCTCTGGAATCATGAATCGATACTCTTTGTCGAGTACAAGGACTCGGTCGGTGCTTACAGGAGGATGAGCGCAAAGCGCGTACAGCAGGTATCCGCATCTTCCAGGAACATCGCAAGGAGATTCGGATTCGATAGATGCGCATATATTATGGTGGTAAACGGAATCCCTGAAGAGACGAAGAAAGGCGAAGTCGTGGTAATTCCGCTTGAGAAACTGCCGGATTACAAGCCTGAGTTCCAATCAACGATACCGGAACTCGATTATGTTAAGAAACTGATAGCAAAGTATGAACGGGAGGAGAATCCTGCCAAAGTGACGCGGGAGCGGACGGTTCGTGAGTTGAATGTGCTTAAAGGTATGATCGAACAACTGAAGTAATCATAACGTACTTACTTGAGTATTGTGTGGATATCTACATATAAAACCACGAGATTACACAAGATTAACACAGAAATCTTGTGGAGATGGCTGCGCCGCTGCTTCGCAGACTGCGTAATCTTGTGGTTCCTACCACGGGGTACCCGAGTATATGCATCATAATCCATTGACCGAGTATTTCACATACATCATCGCCTCGATCTGATTCGTGCGCATCGTGCGCATCAGCAGGCGGTAATCGTCCCCGTTCAGCGGAATCTTCCTGACAGGCGGTATCACAGCGCCGCCCCCTTTCAGGAATACCGCACCCCCGCGCATCTTGCCGCCAACGAACCCTTTCGACTTCCCTTTTATGATCAAAACGCCAGCACGCATGTCAGCAGCTGCAAATTCGCCTGCATTTCCCTCGATTACCACTGTTCCGCCAGAAAGCAGCGTGCCTGCATTCATCCCGGCATCTCCGCATACACGGAGTTCCCCGGCACTCATCAACATGCCAACGCTGAGATCCGCGTCACCGTTCACGACAACCGTGCAGTCAGCGCTGCATCGTGCCGCGATGGT
>JAUWCK010000036.1 GCA_030609345.1 Methanosarcinales archaeon
TTGACGATCGCCACAGTAGCGCAGCCAACCCCGATACCACATGCGGCTCCAAGTTCGTCCTGCTTTTTTATATATATGTACGGTATCTTTTTCTCATCGCATAGCATTGGCAGGTGAGCCACGATCTCGGGAGGGTTTATATCCTCGCTTACCAGCACAAGCTGAGCTATGCCACGCTCGACCGCTTTTGTGGTCTCATTTGTTCCTTTCTTGATCTTTCCGGTATCTCTTGCAAGTTCCAGCGATTCCAGTGCTTTATCACGCAATTCGTCTGGAGCCTCGTATGTTACATACATTTGTGCCATTTATATCTCCTTCTGGATTTAATCCGTCATCGGGATTTAACTCGATTCTTCGGTACCTATAATAGCAGCGAGGAGGGTATATATAGGTTGCTGTGCAGGATGATCACCGTGCCCATCACATCTATTCTCACAAAGGTCAGGAACAACGAAATCTCGGTCGACGAGGCTGAAGCGCAGATCAAACTCCTGCGGTTCAAGGAGATCTCAGAGATCGCAAGGATTGATGACGGCCGGCAAGAGAGAACCGGCATTCCAGAGGCGATTCTTGCAGAAGGGAAGAGTTCTGGCGATCTCGCTACGATCGTGGAGGCGTCACTGACCGGTGATGCGCGCATACTCATCACACGAGTCTCGGATGCCCAGTTGCGTGAACTGGAGTCGCGCATCGACCCGCCATACATGGCGTGGAACGAACGCGCCAGAACCCTTGTATGCGGCACCGTCCCCATTAAAAAAACAGGCGGGAGGGTCGGCATCATCACAGCGGGCACCGCTGACATCCCGGTTGCAGAGGAGGCGCGGGTCGCGGCAGAGGAGATGGGGTGTGATGTCGATCTGATCTATGATGCGGGTGCGGCAGGCATTCACAGGCTCTTTCCTGATCTCGGCAATCTGATCGAGAAGGGCGTGGATACGATCGTGGTTGCCGCAGGAAGGGACGGCACGCTTCCGACGGTCGTTTCCGGGCTTGTACCGGTTCCTGTGATCGGGCTGCCGGTCTCTGTTGGGTACGGCGCGGGCGGGAAGGGCGAGGCAGCGCTTCTCTCGATGCTCCAGTCATGCTCGGTCCTTGCAGTCGTCAACATCGATGCCGGTTTTGTGGCAGGCGCGTTTGCAGCGCGTATTGCGAACCTTGCCGCGGCAGCATCAGTAAAATCGGTGTGATAGGATGGAGACTGTCACAAAATAACTTGATCAGGATACGCCCTTAAACAGATTCACAATATCAAATAACATCATGCTTGGGCAACTTGTAGTAGGAACCACGAGATTACACAGTCTGCGAAGCAGCGGCGCAGCCATCTCCACAAGATTTCTGTGTTAATCTTGTGTAATCTTGTGGTTTTATATGCGGATATCCACAACAGGAAAACGGCTTCCAGCGATCCGGATGCTCATGTTATTCGTTACGACTCTTAAATTCCAGAAACGCATCCATCACACGTTCATTCTGCTCTGGCGTTCCGACGCTCACCCTGACAAGAGTGTCTCCTGCACCGCGGAATGACGAACAGTCCCGCACGATGATTCCTTTGCGTGCAAGGAGATCGCATACCTCTCCTGACCGGTGCGGCGAGACATCCACAAGCACAAAGTTCGCTTCTGACGGATAGACCTTAAATGGGATCTCCATTAACACTCTGCGCCCGTCCCGAACAAGTTTAACACTCTGTTTCAGGTGCGCATCATCACCAAGCGCTGCTACGCCTGCCGCAGTTGCAAGACTGCTGACCGAAAACGGGGTCGCATATCTCAGATATTCATCTCGCATCCGCTCGGGCATGACCGCGTAGCCAACCCGCAAGCCTGCGAGCCCGAATGCCTTTGAGAGCGTGCGACCGACCACCAGATTATCGTATTCCCGTACAAGGTGGATCATACTCCTTTCCGAGAATTCGACGTACGCCTCATCGAGAAACACGACCGCATCGCAATCATCGCAGTCACCGCACCCCTCCAGGATCGTCCGGATGTCCGACTCTGGTACCAGATTTCCGCTCGGGTTGTTTGGGGAGCAGAGAAAGATGATCCGCGTCTCATCGGTCACCTGCGATACGATCTTATGTGGGTCGAAGCCAAAGTTTTCGTCTCTTGATACGAAGACCGGGGTGCCGTGATGCGTGCGTGCCGAGATGCCATAGTAACTGAAGGTCGGCACCGGTATGATCGCGTCCCCTGGCATCAGCATCCGCATCAGTGTATCGATGACCCCATCCATCCCTGCGCTTGCCACGATGTTTGCGCTTGGATAGCCGGTGTATCCGGATAGCGCATCGCAGAGACCCGATGCATCGCTGTCAGGGTATATACTGACCTCGTTTGCGTGCTCGATTATGGCTCTGACCGCGGCAGGCGCGGGTCCAAGCGGGTTTTCGTTCGATCCGAGTTTGATGATCTCATCTGCCGGGATGTTGTACTGCTCGCTAATCTCCGCGATCGATCTGCCGGGCACGTACTTGGTGTTGGGGCTGGTGCTGGGTAGAGGTTTCATGTCTGTGATTGGGTTTTTTCGTGCTTGCTCAACTATGTTGTGGTTGCTCGGGGGATGAGGTCTCAGTTATGTGACTTTTTAATTTCGTTGGGCCGTCCATAGCCCCCAGCGGAACTGACATTCCGCCGAAGAAGCGCGAGACCACGGAAACGAAGCAGTCGTAACTCTCTTTCCTTCGGCATTCTTGCGTGCTGGCTTCGCCGCATGCTTTCGATGTGTTTGTGGCAATTTGTAGAGGATCTCTCAAAACCTAACTCTCATTTTTTGTTTTACATTGGATTATTTTAAATAAAATAGAAGTATTATTTCATTAACTATTACTTGTTATAATAACTAATTATAGTTGCATATTCATATTTTGACTGATAAGTATATCCAAATAGGAATTTTGAAAATTAGATATAATTATTTTCTATCAAAATACCCACTCGTATCACTCCCCTATACACATCGAAAACCGCACGCAGTGATAACGCCCCCTCTTGCTACCGATTTCGACCTGTAGGTATGCGGATCTGCCCATCTGTTATGCAGATACCCCCCATGTTGTCGGCAGGGATCTGCGTATTCCTATAGTTTATGGAATGATCGAGCTTGCCCGATTATTTTCCAGTGGATAAGTATATAATCATTTTTAGTAAAAATCGTACTTGCATTAGACTTTTAAAATGTTTGATAAAATATGCTATAGCATAATTTTATTATAAAGTATTTGATTTGTTGATTCTATTAATTAATTTTAAATGAGTAAATTTAATACCTATTGTAAAATAATGCTAAATTGAAACAAAAAGTGAGAGTTAATAGTTGCCCTATCCGCAACAATAAAGTGAATGAGAGGATCAGACTATCGAGGATGTGATGACACGAGCAGACTGAAAAAGAGATCAGGGATCATGGTGGCGTTTGATATGGAGGATCCGTCCTCTGCGGTTCGTCTGGCAGAGGAACTGGGTAGCGCTGATGGCAATTTCGCAATCAAGGTCGGAAGACCTCTTGAGATGCAGACTGGAAAGGAGATTATTTCGCGAATCAGGGACGCTACAGACATCCCGATAATCTACGATGGGAAGATTGCGGACATCCCTTATGTCAGCGCAAAGATAGCAGAGATCGCTTACGATGCGGGCGCGGACGGTGTTATCATGCATGCGTTCGTTGGCGCGGATGCCGTGCGTGAGGTCGTGGATCTGGGCAAAGGCGATGTGATCACGGTCATCGAGATGACGCATCCGGGTTCGGTCGAATACCTCGAACCAATCTCAGAGCGGCTCATCCAAATGGTATCAGGGATAGGCGTCGACGGGGTGGTTCTGCCTGCCACGCGTCCGGAGAGGGTCAAGAGACTATCAGAACTGCTCGAAAGTGAGAACAAAAGTGAGACATATATCATATCGCCGGGAGTACATGCGCAGGGCGCAGAGCCGGGGGATGCAGTTACCAGCGGGGCTGATTACGAGATCGTTGGACGTGCGATCTACCGATCAGAGAACCCGAAGGACTCGGCAGAACGGATTTACAGGGAGACAATCGATCGATTGCGGGGCGACTAACATGAAACGACACCAGAAAGATCTTTTGTTGCACCTGCTCGAATCAGGCGCGATAAAGTTTGGGGAGTTCAGACTTAAGAGCGGGCGGGTCTCGCCGTATTTCGTCAACATCGCTGTCGCAATCAATACCGGCAGGAGAGCTTCGAAAACAGCAGACGCGTACGTGGCAGAGATCGTTGATGGCGCGGTCGGCACCGATTTTGATTACATACACGGTCCTGCATACAAGGGAATTCCGCTTTCGGTGCTGATCGCAGAAAAACTCTGGAGTGGGGGTCGGGGTCAGGATGCGGGTGGGATCGATCTGCGCTGGGGATATGACCGGAAGGAAGAGAAGCGGTATGGAGATCCATCAGAGACACGGATCGTTGGTGACCTCAGGGATGGGGATTCTGTCCTGATAGTGGATGATGTGGTCGTTACCGGAAAGACAAAGATCGATAACTGGGCGAAACTGACCGCTTACAGGGATTTGAGTCCGAAAGGCATCCTGGTAGCGGTCGATCGGCAGGAGGTCGATGAAGCTGGCAACGATACCATAGAGATGCTAACAGAAGCCAATCTAACTATGTATCCGATACTTAAGATCACAGAGATCTTCGATTACCTGCTGAACCGGTCTGTCGACGGGGTTGTGTACGTGGACGACCGGATACAAGCGGCGTTCGATGAGTATTTTGAAGAGCATGGGGTGGAGGTTTAGCGTTTACACCAACCTGACGCCCAAGAATCCCCGAAAAGCTTATACCCGATTACAGCGTATTATAATGATGGGATGTTCGCATGAACCGGGGAAAAATCGTCATCATATTATGCATGGTACTGCTATCGATCCAGATAGCTTCAGCAGATATGCTGAATCTTACCGCGTCAACGGATGAGACGTTTGCAGATAATCGAACCGTTTGGATCACGACAAATCTCACGAACACGACAGGTTACCCAATCAACGACACGCGCGTGAACTTCACGACGGATTGTGGAATCTTAAGCGCAGGTTATAACTATACCAACGCTTCCGGCATCGCTGTCGTAAACATCAGTTCGTGGGATCTCTGTACTGCAAACATCACGGCAGAGGCAGGTGCCGTAAACGCGACGGTCAATGTAACATTTGTCAGGGGACCGATCTCGCGGATCATACTCTCTGCCAATTCATCTGACACTGTGAACACCACACATCTGGTCACGGCAACAGTCTATGATAAGACCAGGGACGAGTTTGCGAATAATGAAAGCAGATGGCGGGTGATGCCGAATGTGGCACTGAACTTCACGATCACCCCGCCTCCGAATAACACAGCAAACACCCCGACCACATACAACAGCGCGAATGTCACGCCATCGACGAACATCACAGACGCTTCCGGCATCACGACCGCGATTGCAAGAATCGATAAACGGGCCGGGAGTAACAACATAGGGGTGAATGTCACCAACGAGGATGGTGTTTTGGTGTACAACTACATAACAATCGTCGGTCTTGCAGGCGAAGCGACAACGCTCGCCGTAACCGCAAGTCCTGAGAACGTCTCTGCCAATGGCATCGCTCTCTCGCACGTAACCGGCAAGGTCACAGACGGGTTTGGAAATCCACTCCTGTCGACAGGTGCGATCCGATTCAACGTAACAGACAGCGACCCTATCATCAAGCCGCTCAATTCGGTTGGAGAGGCAACGATAAGCATCGGACCATCGAAATTCACAGACAATGTAGCAGTGAACGGCACATACATCAATGTGACCGGCGACTACACGAATATCACCGACTCTGCCACTGTGATATTCTACGCGGAAGAACCTGTAAGAGTTGTTGTTACGGCAGACGCCACAAAGATATCCACATCAAACATCCCAGGAGTCAATATATCAACGATCACCGCAACCGTGATCGATAAATGGGGACACACGCTTTCGGGTAGAACTGTCAATTTCAGTCTCACAGGTCCCGGAACGCTCTCGTCACCCACTGGAACGACCGATTTGCGTGGACAGGTAATGATCACGCTGCAATCGGACACTGCCGGAGATGCGACCGTTGCCGCAAAAGTGCTTAATGATTCAGGATACGAGCTCGAAGGGAGTATCGTTATCCGCATCCTGAGTGATCCCTTTATTTCAGTTATAACAACGATCGAGCCGGATCCTATCGAGCCGGGCGGGATCATCAACGTGACCACTTCCGTATCAGGGCAGGGCAACATCACAGGAACCAGGCTTGCCGCACATGCTATGCTTACGCTTGACCGGTCAGGTAGCATGGATCCCGATTACTACGCGGGAACGCCACTTGATGTTGTGCTCGTGATAGATAATTCCGGTTCGATGAAAGGGGTGAAGATCGCCGATGCCAAGACTGCTGCAAAAACGTTTGTGAGTCGGTTGAGCAGTGTGAATAGAGTTGCAATATATGCCTTTGATGGTACTGACTTCGAAAGTCCGAAGATGTACTTAAATTGGATATTATTAAATTCATCCCAGAATAGAACTCTTGTAAATGATACCATTGATGGGCTCAGTGCAGACTATTGGACTCCCATCTGGGATACTATTGGAGCGGCATGTGTCAAAGCAAGTTATCACAGGAGTTATGCCACTCCTGTTGTGGTCGCACTCACCGATGGGGATGATTGGGGTACTGCGGGTCGCGAGAAGGGTAGTGAAGAGTATGCACCATGGCATGGCTGGGGCACGAGCGAATGGATCGGAACCATCACGAGATACTACGATGGTAGCGACCATAGTATCAGCATAAATGAAAACAGGAATGGACTGCTGAATGCACCATTTCTGATATATACGATCGGGTTGGGCGTGGATCCACATAATCCAAGTTATGAAAATGGAAACAATGATCCAAGCAACTGGACTGGAGAATACTTAAAAACAACCGAGTATGATCTCTGGAGCGTTTCCAGAACATCTGATTGGAATAATAAACATGGCAGATGCTATTATGCTCCAAATTCATCAGAGCTGAGTGAGATATATAATAATATTGCTCAGGAAATCAGTGATTATGATATTACCGAGATATCTTACGGCTATGATGGGTTTACGCCCTATAATTGTGGTGTTCAAGCCACCATTCCTGTTAGCGGGACATGGACCGATAATCTCACGATCAACGAAACCATAAACGACCTCAAGATAGAATTAGAGTGGTCTGGCAGCGATCTGAATCTTTCGTTGATTAGTCCGAGCGGTCATGTATACGGGGCTTTGAATGATACAACAGGATATACCGGTGCAGACACAAACCCGGAGTATATCTGGATCAGCCCACTATCAGGGGAGTATCCACAGTCAGACATGGGGCATGTTGAGAAGGGGATCTGGACGATAACGGTGAGCGGAACCTCTGGTCAGGTCTTTAACATCAGCTCTTACATTGACAAGAAGAGCGCTGCGCAGATTGCATCACATGCATTCATAGAGAGCCTTGATCCGATCAGATATGATCGCGTTGGATTAGCAACATATAGTTATTCGAGTACGAACGAGACCGCGACGCAGGAGAGTTATGTATATCAGGGAAACCAGTGGGAGGGCTATTTCACGGTCAGTGCTTATGCGATCTATTGTTTCAATCTATCGTGGGCTGATGCATCCGACTTTGATCTATATCTGTACGATGGAATAACCCTTCTTGACTCATCAAATACGTCAAATCCGGAGATGGTGAGTGCTGCACTATCACCCGGTACAAATTACCGGATCGTGGTCAATGGAACAAACGTTACAGGAAACGATATGCAATTTGCGATCAATGTCTACAGCACAATCGAAACCGTAAATTCGGGAACAGCTGCTTTCCTTGGAACATCGACTACTGTGGATGTACCCCCTGTAGATTTAAACAAGACCTTCCTGATTGTTAAAAGCAGCGACGATCGCACCTGGAGATCAAATGCCAATGCTTTCACGATCAGAGGTCATTTTATTGATAACGATACAATAGAATTTACGAGAGGGGCTGCTTCAGGCAAGGGCAAGGTATCCTACTTTATTATACAGGCAGACAATATAGAAGTTCAGAATGGGACCACTACATTCGCAAAAGGAGAGAGTCAAAAGGATGTTTCGATAACTACTGTGGCAGATCACGCTACAAAATGTTTTGTTGCGTTGAGCACGAGTTCCAACAGCAACTCAAGGAACTATGTACACGAGTCATGGGTCACAGGAGAGTTGACAGCAAATAACATTCTGACGTTGAAGAGAGCGGCATCTGGTAAATCAGAGGTCACTGTTGACTGGTTTGTAATTCGTTTCACTGATAATACAACAGTCCAGACAGGGGAGACATCCTGGTCGGGTGTCCAAGCCACTCAAACAATAACTTCGGTTAACACATCGAGAACATGGCTTTACTTCACTTCAAGGATGACCAATAACGGATTGGCTCATACCTCGATAAAAGGAGAGATAACAGACTCAACGGCATTGACCTTTTCTAAGCACTCTGATTCAACCACA
>JAUWCK010000194.1 GCA_030609345.1 Methanosarcinales archaeon
CTCATCCACTGCCGGGAGGATGTCGGTGAGAGTGGATACCAGATACCGTTTAACGTGGACAACGTCAGATTCAAGGATCACGATGCGAAACTCGTTGTTGCGATCGAGACCGGCGGTATGTATGCCAGGTTGATCGAGAACGGGTTTGATGAGGAGTATGATGCGATTCTGGTGCACCTGAAGGGTCAGCCAGCACGCAGCACCCGCCGCATGGTAAAACGGATGAGCGAGGAGTTGTCACTCCCTGTCGTCGTCTTCACGGACGGCGATCCATGGAGTTACCGTATCTATGCAAGCGTCGCTTACGGATCGATCAAGAGTGCGCACCTCTCTGAGTATCTTGCAGCCCCTAAGGCACTCTTTCTTGGCGTGCAGCCGTCAGACATAGTTGAGTACTCCCTTTCCACCGACAAACTGACAGATCAGGATATCGCCGCCCTGAAGAGCGAACTCACCGATCCGAGATTCGATACCGAGTACTGGAAGGAACAGATCAATCTCCAACTGAAACTCGGAAAGAAATCCGAGCAGCAGGCGTTTGCCGGGAAGGGTCTGGATTTCGTGACTGACACGTATCTGCCCGCCCGCCTCTCAGAAATGGGGGTTGTATAGGTGGGCGACTTCCTCTTTGCTGCCCGGTCGTGCCTCGGATTCCTGACCACGGTTCCTGTTGGCATCAGCATGGAAGGGCTCGCGGCTCTCGGTAAGCGCCTATATCTCTTTCCGGTGATCGGCGCGGTGATCGGGCTTCTAATAGGCGGGATCGGCTATCTCTTCGGGTTGTTCCTGCCGCCAGAGGCAGCTTCGGTCATGATCGTAGCCTCGCTCTACTACCTCACCGGCATCAACCACCTCGACGGGCTCTCTGACTTTGGCGACGGGTTCGTTGCGCACGGTTCACGCGAAAAGAAGATCGGCGCGATGCGCGACGTCTCGCTCGGCATCGGAGGGGTCGTCTTCTGTGTAATCGCGGTTCTCGGATTGTTCGCAGCAATGAGCGGGATACTGGGGCGCGATCCGGCAGGTGTCGGCTATCAGTTTCTGGCGGTCATGATCGCTGCTGAGGTGAGCGCAAAGCAGGCGATGCTCACGATCTCGGCGTTCGGGAAGAGCATCCACCCGGGGCTTGGATCGATCATGATCGATGAGACCGGATTTCGTGAGTTCGCAATCGGGCTTGTCTTTTCGGCTGCGGTCTGCGTACTCGTCTTCGCGGGTGTGGGTGGGGGTATGTATGTTGGCCCGGGTGCCGGCGCAGGCACAGGTCTGCCCGTGCTCGGTGTTGCAATGCTTAGCAGCGCGTTTCCATTGTCGCTCGTCGTTCTTGGAACCGCAAACCGCAACTTCGGCGGCATCAGCGGCGATGTGATCGGGGCTACGAATGAGATCGCGCGGCTCGGTGCGCTGCTGGTGGCTGCGGCGTGGGTGATGTAGCGCTATAGTTATATGCAAACCCGGTACCGCGGGATATGATACTATACGGTCGAATAATACGCCCAAAGCCGCCACACACCAAACCTTTATAGGCATGTTGCAGCATATCAAACTCTGATGAACAAGGAGGCGCTAACACTCCAGGTTATCGAGATCCTGAGCAAAGCCGGGTTTACGCTCTCGGATCGGTGCAATATCCGACCTCGAAGTTTCGATCTGGCTGCGCGGCGCTGTAACATCCTGCTGTTACTCCGCATACTCTCGAACATCGATGGATTGAGTGCCGAGACAGCGCGGGAGATGCGGCACCTCTCCGGTTTTCTGGATGGAAGCCCGCTTGTCATAGGGAGCAAGTCGCGCGACCAGACGCTTGCAGATGGTGTGACATATTTCAGATACGGCATCCCATCGATCAATCCTGGCACGCTGCGCGATTGCTTTATCGAGGGCGTGCCCCCGCTGGTTCATGCCGCACCGGGCGGACTCTACATCAACATCGATAGCGAACGCTTAAAGAGCATCCGCACCGCGAGAAATATCTCACTTGGGGAACTCGCAGCCGAACTTGGGATATCGCGGAGAACGGTCAGCAGGTACGAGGGTGGAGGGACGGATGCATCGATCGATGTGGTGCTCCGTCTCGAAGAGATCCTCGATGCCGAACTGGTCTGCCCGATCAAGATACTCTCGACAGAAAGGGACCTAACCAAACAGGATCATACGCCGGAACCATCAGAACAGCCCGAACAGAATGAAGTTTCGTTGCTGCTCACACCGCTTGGATTTTTCGTATTTCCTGCGAAACAGGCACCGTTCAGCGCCATATCCAACGATAGCGGAGATAATACGATGCTGACCGGGTTCAGCACGTACAACCGGACGATGGTAAGAAACGCCCGCTTGATGAGCAGCATCTCATCCGTTGCAGGAACTAAATCTGTTTACATTGTGAAAGGAGAGTGCAGACATACGCAGATCGATGGAACTGTACTGATCGAAGAGAGCGAATTCAAAAGAATCGATGACCTTGATGATGTCATGCGACTCATTCAGGAGAGGAATATCGATAAAGGAGATACAACATGAAAGCAATCAAGATAATAATGATAATCGTTCTGGCAGTTGCCGTGTGTGCGTGCATCGTGCCAGAAGAGCCGGAGATACCGACCCCCACCCCCACCCAGACGCCATCACTACCGCAGGGCATCGCAGACATGGTCCCAACGGAGAATCTCCCGGGGACGTTCAAACTGATAGCAATGGTCGATGAAGAGACGCCAGGGTCGATGAACATAACAGAGGAAGCACTGTCAACAATCGCTGGAAACTTAAGCGTCGGAGAGATTAAGGCAGTTCAGGGGGTCTACGAATTCGAAGCTAAGACATATACAGTCTTTGTAACCATCATCGAGTGCACCGATTCGATGAATGCCGCGAACGCTGTTGAGAACTACAAGAACAAGCCAGATTTCGAGAAACCCCCGTCAATGACGGTCTCTCGATTCGGGACGGTGACATTCAACGAGCACGAGGCGACCGAGGTTCGGAGGAAACCACAGGGAGACGGTGGTATCAGATACGGATATGTCTGGTCGAACGGCAACCACGTCTTCATCGTTGAGCCTGGGACTGACGATAGGCTGGCGAGTATGGAACTGGCTCAAATGACCCTATCCTAAAAGGAGGCTACAGATGAAGAAAACTATCGTAATACTAACAGTATTGCTGCTTGCAGCGTTTTCCGGATGCGTCGAAAGTCCGGAAGAAGACGGAGTAGAAGAAGCAACGATGACACATCTCCGCATCGGATACCAGCCAAGCACCCATCAGATCGCAGAGATG
>JAUWCK010000131.1 GCA_030609345.1 Methanosarcinales archaeon
CCTCCACTTTCGGGGCAAGCCACTCCACGATATCGCACCGATCAACGGCGAATGCGATTTTCATGGGCACATCTTCTCCAAGCAGTACATCTACAATATCTTTATCGTCAATCCCAGCGGCGGCACTGGATAAATAATCCAGCGAGAACTTTGACTTCCCGAAGCCGACCGCAGCATTCTCCAATTTTAGAGTATATGAGTCTCTATCACTTGCAGTGGCAGTGAACGTGTCACTATCAATGCCCAGATCGATATAATCAGACACCGACTTAGCGTCTTTCACGAGCTGCTTTATTACACGCCCGTCAATCCCCGCGGCGACACCAATGAGGTCAACGTCTGGTTTGGGCGGCGGGGTTCGCATATAATTCATATCCAAGAGTGCTATGCCATACGTGCTGTTCTTAATCTCTATCAGCAGCCGCACGGGGGTTTCCAGCCCATCTTCTGTTAGCCGAACGGTATCCGCAACTTTCACCGATTTGATCTTGTTCCAGACGTTTATTATGTCTACTCCGATCTTGTGGGGAGTTGCGTCAAACGTCCCGCATTGTTCAGCCGGGACGTGGATATATGCCGCGTGGGCATTACTGCAATCGACCAGCGCGATTGATATACCGCTGGGATCGATTTCGACTATGGCTTCGTCAGCAACGTGCCTCAGCACGTTTACGATTCTCTTTACATGTCTTGCTTCTATTGTTATGTCTAACATCTTGTTCTCTCCTTTATAAAAATAAGCGGGGAAGTTATCCCTACTTATATCGTCTCCAAAATGGCTCTTATACGGTCGGACTTCGCTTTCAACTCGGCATGATCCCTGCGCTGGCGCGAAAGTTCCTCCGCATATTCAGCGATAAACCTGGGTAATCGCTCAACCACTTCGCTCAGTGTCTTCCCTGCGGTAGCCGAGAATGGCACTATCGAAGCTGCGTGGGTGCTATACGCGTCATCATCGAACGGGTCTTCGTGCCCGATCCATTCCGATCCGTTCCACTCACTCGGATAAAGTTGGGTCTTCTCAACTCCGAGCATTAGCGACCCGTTTTGAGTGCGGATCCCGATTCTGCATGTGATCAGATCGGGGTGGGTGCCAGACTCCCACCATGTGGAATCGTCTGCCGACCCGAATTTGACCCCCGCCCATGTCAGAATTGGGCGGAGTTCAGCGGCGATCACGTCTAAATTCTCTCTTACCGCTTCAGTATCCGCTGCGAGATCGTTTGCCGCGGATACTATAGCGGATATAGTATCTTCTGTTATCCTTTTGGTCATTCTATTGCCTCCAGTCGGGCTGCATAGCCTCGACCATTACTGCGCGTTCAAAATCAGATCGCCCTCCATGTCTGATACGAAAGAAGTTCTCACGTCTTTCGAGTTCGGTGATTGCTGCTGTTGCGCCTCGTCCCGCATTACGCCGGAGCTCAGCCCCGGTCATATCTGCGAGGATTTCGCGCGGTGACATACGGCGGCACTTTGCTCTTCTCTCCGCACGGGAGAGATTGTTGTACGATAGTTTTTGTTCCATGTTAAATCTCCGTTTCGGTCTTCATTCGCTCACGTCAATTACGGCGTGAACTTAAAATAAAGCGGGGGAGTCCCCCCAGAGATCACGTCTTAATACCGCTAAGCCACTTCCGCAGTGGCAGTCTGACTTTCTGTTCGTATTCCGAAAGAGTGTACACTCGACTTCCCTCCCGGAACGAGACATCATCCACCACATGTTTCTGCGTGAGCCAATCTCCTGGCATACGGCGCATACTCCGCTTGAACATCCCGAAGGACGGCGGGATTAGCCACACATCGCCCTCCAACAACACAAGCACCCGATTGTCGCCTCTGAATTGCATCAGATCACCTCATTCCTCGCGGGATGCCCGCATTCTCGCAAGCCTGATGATACCCAACCTCTACCTCATCCGCCTCGAACATTGCCTTCGCCCTTGCGTTTCCTGCTTCGTTCGCCTTGATGCGTGTCGCTTCTTTCTCATCAGCCCACATCTTCACCGCGTCTGCGATCTCGATTTCGGTGATGCCTTTCGAGTCCAGATATGATTCCATTTCCCTCTCTGATATGATCGATCCTGCTTCTGTGCATAGCAGATCGTCAAACTCCCATTTCTGGACTGTGCAGATGTCACCATCCGCGTCTATCTTACGCTCGATCTTCCGAGCCCAATATTCCTCGTGGGGAAGTTCCGCGATAGCTGCCCGGATTGCTGGCATTGCCGCGGCGCACTGGACATAGATCATCTGGGTTGGCTCACTGAAGTGTAGCCCCGCTTCTGTGTTGCGATATTCTACTGATCCCTTCCGCCCGCTGTGCTTTTGAATGGTTGCTGCACCGTACACTGTGTTTCCGGCGATCACGAATCTCTCTGCTGTGATCTTTGGTTCTTCTTGCGTTCCGGCGATCTCAAGTGTGATCTCCGTTCCGTTCTTCGATGTGATTGTTGTCATTTCTGATTCACGTCCTGTAAGTTTGCGCGTACCGCGCATCTTACAATATAATCATTGTACTTGATAGTATATAAGGGGTGTGGTGATAGTACCTTTTCGCATATACTTATAAACAGATAATTGTAACTAACTTGTAACCATTTTGTTGCCGTCAGCAATATGGTATCCGTGTGCGGTCATGCAGCCCCCACCATGTAGCCACGTAATTTTTTTAAGTTATAACTTAAAAAAAACTATTTGGAATTGAAGTATCCCGAAAAAGTATCGGATAGTCCGACAACCTCGTCCGGTAATGCAAGCTGTGAGAATGCTCCCGATGCGCTATCGACTATATCGTCGTGCGCCCCGTTCGGGAACAGTTCAAGTTCCGACAGGAATGTATTGAGCCACACAGCGTTCACGACCTTGATGTCGCCTCGTGATGCTGCGGCGCTCAATGGCTGCGCTCTTACTACCTTGCTGCCGCTTGAAGGAATGCCATAGAACGCATATCCCGCCAACATCTTCGCATAAGTAGCAATTACACCTTTGCCGCTTGAACCCGGCTCCTGCTCCATGTATATCTGTGTCTCGATGCCGTCTATCTGTGCAGTTTGCCGGATAAGTGCCTCCACATCTCCGGGCTTCTTTCGTACCCGGATAACGTCTTTGATATAGTATGTGCCGCCTGCCTGCACCATCAGAACGCCGACCGTCCAGTCAGGATCGCTGCCCTTCTTCGCTTCGGTTGCTGCCAAGTCCCAGAACCTGACGGATCGCCCTGGAGGTACGGTGTCGGTGATCTCGAACCACGTCCGCTCGAAGAGTCCACCGCTTATGCTGATGTCCCAGTCGCCGCGCCGCAACTGCTCACGCGTGATCGGATCGAGCTTGTTAAGTGCCTCATCGTAAGTGATCTGGTCGATGTGGGGGTTGTCTTCAAGGAATGCAGGCACAAAGAACCGTTTCGCTTCGGATAGTTCCGCAGGTGTCGGGATGATGAACCGCCGCTTTACCCAGTCGTGCCCGATGTCGCCGGGGTTGGATGCTGCACGCATACGGATAGGGACGGATGAATCTTCGAGCCTCCGAAGTCGTGAGAACAGATATTGATATGCCGTCTCCGGGAACTGAGTCACCTCATCAAATCCAATAAACTGGAAGGCTGAGCCTTGATACCGGTATTTGCTGCGCTCGTGGTCGAGGTATCCGAACGTGAGTGTTGCGCCGGATGGGAACGACCACGTTTTTGTGTCGCCGCGCCACTTTGCGTTTTTGTCTGATAGCCACTCATGCGCCCGATCCATCAGAGCTTCGGGAAGTGAGAGGTCTGAGTACGTCCGGCGCAAGAGCAGAGCAGAGTAACCGGGAATCTCTGCGAACTGTAGAGCCGCCATCAAAAGAGCGTCTGACTTGCCTCCCCCTGCTGCGCCGCCGTAAAAGCCTTCAAGCGTATAAATCTGCTTTAAAAAGTCGTATTGCTTTTTAGTTGGTTTGTGGGGGATGTACGTGTTCTCGAATGCTGTTGCATGAACCAGCTTATCTCTTTTGCTCGGTTTCATAGTCCTTCAGCATCGTTTCTATTGATATTCCGTGTTTGAGCGTGCCGGATACCTCCACCTTATCCGCTTCTCCTCGTATCTTCCGCGCAGTCTCGACAATCTTAACCTGTACTGTGTCCAGCCGTGCCAACGCGTTGCATAGTCCTGCCACGTCCTGCGTGGTCTCTGGTATGATGTTAGCGGTGTATTTCGACTGTAGTACGGAAACGATTGGTTGTTTGACTGTCTCGATCTCGGTATATGTCGCTGCGAGTTGTGTGAGTTCCTTGATCTTCGCTTCGACCACAACCGCCGATGCT
>JAUWCK010000165.1 GCA_030609345.1 Methanosarcinales archaeon
CTTATATGCTGGTACACTAAAGCTAATAGTAAGAAGAACGCCGAGCAGGGCGATGAACCTGCTCAGCCAGTGATGACCCCAACTGCTCTTATGATCGTGAGGATATTAAGGTTCCGGCTGCGCTCTTCTTAGGAGATGAGAATATGAACGAAGGAACGAATACGGAATTTAAGGCAGTCATACCAGCGATGTCGCTGAAGGCTGTGCTTAAGGTGATTGCGTCTGTGGATACCAACGCAGTGCTTAAGGTGACACCAGATGGCATATCAGTGTTGATGTCCGACTGCGTAAATGCATCGATGATAGATATGACTTTGGACAAGTCGGCATTTCTTAGGTTCAAGAACATCAACTTCTATGAGTTAGAGATAGATGTTGATAGGCTTAGGAAAATGCTTGTGATTGCGGACGATCTTGACATGGTCACGCTTGAACGGTCAGCAGATGAGAAGAACCTGATCATCAGCTTCGGGTACTTCCGGTATGAACTGGAATTGCTCACAGGCTTAAGGATGTTTAAGGTGCCGATGCCGTCAATACCCGATACGGAATCTGTCAGCATGTCCGGACGTAAGTTTGTGCAGATGGTTGCAGCGGTCGAGGCGGTCAGCGATGAGTTTGCCCGCATCGGTGTTGGTGTTGATGGGGAGTTCTTCATGGAGGCTGTTGGGGTTGAAGGACTTCCGAAGCGGACTAATAAGGTGTCGATGGTTATACCAAGGGCACTGGGCATCGTAAAGAGAAGGACATCACTGTATTCGCTTGGTTACTTGCAGGGTATCAGCGAAGTGGTTCCTTATAACGGGGCGGTCAATTTGGAGATAGCAACAGACCAGCCGCTGCTTGTCGAGTTTAAGTGCTGCGATGGTGGCAGGGTCAAGTATATGATTTCTCCGCGTATTGAGATGGATTGAGGTGAGAACATGGCAACAAAGAAAGCAACTATACAGCAGATCAGAGACGCATGGAATCAGTGGGAAGCCGACCGCAAGATGGCGTGGCAGGTGCTCGTGGAGATCGGTGACATACTGGAAGCTGATGAGGAGGAACTATGACTATGGAGGCAATAGCGGATATTCAGAAGATAGTGAAAGAATGGCAAGCGGAGCGCATGGGATCAGGATATGCAATGAGAGAAGTTGAGATGGTGCTGATGAAACATGATGCACAGGAACCGCGACTCAAGACGATCTCGGAGGATGCGAGGCGTGACCGGGAGGAGGGAAGACTATGATGACTACTGAAGAAGGACAGAATTATAGTATATCTGGCGTGATGGCGGTATGTCTTAATCTGTCAGCGATATTGTTGACTATATGGCTGTATGCTGCATTTGTGAGGTGGATGTTTGCATGAAGCCAGACTCACGTACATTGTTGCCGTTTGGGGATAAGGACGTTGCGACTGTTCATTCAAGTGGCATCGTTGAGATCCGACTTATTGACAATTGTGAACAGCGTACATTAGCCAGTAGGATGATGGTACACGAGTTTGCACGAATAGCGAAGATCGTGTTTGGGAATGTCTGTAACGACGTGTCGAACGATCAGGAAGAACGAGATCGTGCAGGTGTGGTGAATGGATCGCTCATGAACTTTATAGCAGAATGGGGCAATTGAATGACAACAACAGCGGAACTTGAAAGAGAGGGCAAGGATTTGAAAGCGATGGTTGCGAATGGAGAGCGGTTGTATGCGTTGCATCCACAAGCAGTAGATATGAAGCGACTGGAATCGCGGATGGAGCGATATGAAGCGATACAGTTAGAACTCCATACGAGGGCAGGCAAATGACCACACAGTACCCCATCTGCAAGACCGTCCGGTACACGAATCGGACATGGGAACAGATTAAGATCGCTGCGGGTATGTTCAGCCTCACGACGTCAGAGTATATCCGGGACGTCATGGAGAAGAAGGTTGACCGGATCGATCTGAAACAGGTACTTCCAGAGCCGGAACCGGAGGGTGAGGCATGACCCATTCCAAAACGCTTGAGCTACCGTTTGGGTTGCCCGGGCTGAATGAGATTCTTGCGGCTGCGAAGAAGTCCCCATATCAGTATGCTGCGATGAAGAAGAAGTACACCCAGCGCATCAGCGAAGAGCTTCTGGTGCAGGGATGCCGCCCGGTATCTCCGTATAAGCGCATCTGGCTTACGATCACATGGTTCGAGAGCAAGAAGAAGCGCGATCCCGATAACGTCCGAGCTGGGGTAAAGTTCCTTCTGGATGCTATGGTGGCTTCAGGGGTTATTGAGGATGATGGTATCGAGAACATTGACTCTCTTTCTGATGCCTTCGAGCAGGGCGACAAGCGAGCCGTGCAAGCTGTGTGGGGGGAATCATGAAATCAGAAGCAGAGATACAGGAGCGGCTTGACGATTTGGAGATGCGGCACCTTAACCTTACGGCACGAGGGCGTGGGTCTGATGAAGGCTGGAATCTGCTTCTGAAGATAGGCGAGTTGAAATGGGCACTTGAAGGGGTGACGGCATGACGCAAATTGAGGACATGGAGAAGGAGCTTGTGGGTCTTGTTGCTCTTCGGGAGCGGAGCGTTGGCGTTGACCTGAAAAGGACGAACTACCGGATAGCGACACTTCAGAGCCGGATGCGGAATTTGGAGGAGGTATAATGCCAACAAATGGCGACAAATATTCTGAAATAGATTGTCCATATCGCAGCAATCTTCTTACAGATGATATGGACTGTCACCCTGCATTCGGATGCGAAAAGGGATTCGATCCGGGGCAACTTGAACGAGGAGATCTAATTGGGGACATTGTCTGCTGGCTGGAAGAGCAGGAGGAGGAATAATGAAAGTAAAAACAAGAGAAGACGAGCAGGGGCGTAAGTTCCCGTTCGTTGATATGGGTAGCGAGACCCATGGTCGGACGTCATTCCATGCGATGGTAGCGGATGAAATGAATGAGACCAATATAGATGGACTCAAAGAAGACATGGAAACTCTTCTATCGATGGCAGTTGAGGTCAAGAAGAACAATACAGATGAGTTTATGATCTATTTCAGAGGGCGGGTCAATGGACTCGTCTCGAAATATTTTGAGGAGGATGATAGAGATGATTGATCTCGCATTTAGACAAGGATTGCAAAAAGCGCAAGATGAGAATCCTAAAGATGACGCTGCTGTAATTCAGTTTGTCCTTGATCATGCATGGGATCAGTACCCGCGACCGTTCTTCATTTGGCTGAATAGGAATATGCAGATGTACGATCAGTTTGGAGGTGATTGAGATGTATGCGAAACCACACCCGAATCCCCACCACGCCATCCTGAACCTTGAAGGCGGCAGCGAGGAGGTCGTGCATATCCGGGCGTTCGGCAAGGACATGAAGATTGAGATCCGGGTTGATGACGCGAAGACTGGCGTGGTGATCACGACGCGAGACGGGATGTTCAGGCAGGCGATACCGGGCAGGGGCGGTGAACAATGAGTGAGTCCTGCGTGATGTACTCGGAGAGAACGGATTACGGAGAGAACGAGGTATGGAGATACTATATCACAGGGAAAGAACTGTGCGAAAAGGAGGGTAGAAATGAGAATTGAAATGAAAGTAGACGATATTAAGAGATCGGAGAAAGGGATGGATACTTGCATTTTGGTGGGTGCAAGAGAGGAGCCTACCATAGACGGAGAGGAGGTCACTCCAAAGTTTACGTTGCAGGCA